>JAJRVC010000538.1 GCA_024277475.1 Deltaproteobacteria bacterium | reverse complement strand
GGTCTGCCTGTTGCCATCGAGCCGCCGGAACTGGAAACACGCGTCGCTATTTTGAAAAACAAGGCGCAAAGCGTTGCTCAGCCGATCCCGGATGAAGTCGCTTTTTTCATTGGCCAGAGAATCCGCTCAAATGTGCGTGAACTTGAAGGTGCGTTGCGACGCGTGTTCGCCTTTGCTCAATTCAGTAATCAACCCGTCAGTCTCGAATTAACCAAGGAGGCACTGCGGGATCTGCTGGCCCTTCAGGACAAGCTGATCACCATCGTGAACATTCAGAAAACCGTAGCCGAATACTACAAAATAAGGGTTGCGGATATGGTTTCAAAGCGGCGGACCCGCTCCATTGCCAGACCCCGTCAAATCGCCATGGCACTGGCCAAGGAATTAACCAACCACAGCCTGCCTGAAATTGGCGACGCTTTCGGCGGCAGAGACCACACGACGGTCATCCATGCCTGTCGCAAGGTCGCGGAGTTAAAATTAAACTCTACGGCAATCAGTGATGAATATGCCGTGTTGTTGAGAACCCTGAGCAGTTAAGTCGAGCAGATTGTGGAAAACAGCTGATAAATTCATATCGGTATAAGTTATCCAGAACCATTCAACAGTTTCCAAGCATCTAACACAGCCCTATCCAAACACATTATTATTTTTATAACTATTTGATAATAATGATATTATTGAACTTATCAACAGATAAGTCCGGCCCTAGTAATAACAGTTATAGATCTATATATCATGAAATTTGAAGTTAACAGAGATATTTTGCTGGATCCTTTGCTGGCGGTTCAAGGTGTTATCGAACGTCGCCAGACCCTGCCCGTATTGGCCAATGTCCTGATCAGTACGGGTGGCGATACGCTGTCGGTAACCGCAACCGATATGGAAATCGAACTCCAGGCGCAGATGCCACTTGAAGGTATCGAAGAAGCCCAGATCACTGTACCGGCAAGAAAACTGATTGATATTTGCAGAACGCTCGCTCCGGATGCGCGCATAAGTTTTGAATTGGATGGACAACGGGTTCGACTCGTATCCGGCCGTAGCCGCTTTATGCTGAGTACTTTGCCGGCAATTGAGTTTCCCGCCACCGATCCCCCTGCCGATGAATTCAGCCTGTCAATCCCTCAACTGGAACTCAAACAACTCCTTGAATTGACCCAGTTTGCCATGGCGCAACAGGACGTTCGGTATTACCTGAATGGGTTGCTGCTGGAGATTGGTGCTGATTATCTGCGGGCTGTGGCGACGGATGGTCATCGCCTGGCAGCGGCGGATCTCGCCATGGAAATTCCTGATGTCAGTGAAGTACGCCAGATTATCGTACCCCGCAAAGCTATCCTCGAATTACAGCGATTGCTTGGCCCGGATGACAACGAGGCAAAAATCACCCTGGGAGCGAATGCACTGCGTCTGACTGTTGCCAACGTGCGTCTGACCAGTAAGTTGATCGATGGAAAATTCCCTGATTATGACCGGGTTATTCCACGTCTCGATAACTGCGATAAGCGCATTGTTATTGACAGGCAACGCCTGATTGGGTGCCTTAACGCAGCATCGGTGCTTTCGAGTGATAAATACCGTGCGGTTCGATTAACGCTGGAACCATCGGTGCTCAGAGTCGTGGCAAATAACCCTGAGCAGGAAGAGGCCGAAGTCGAGTTAGAAATTGACTACGATGGACAGACCATGGAGATCGGGTTTAACGTCAATTATATGATTCAGGCGTTGAATGTTTTACCCGCGGAAAATGCCCGGTTGTGCTTGACGGACTCCAGCAGCAGCTGCCTGCTATTGGCTGAAGATCGGGAAGACTGCCGTTATGTCATCATGCCCATGCGACTGTAAATACCGGCCAGAGGTGGGTTGTCTCCTGTCACCCCGCGGGGTTTATTCAAAAAAGCGGACTCCATCCTGAGTGTACGGTTGCCTGGGTGTTCACGTAATTACTGAATCTGTCTCGTGGGTCAGTCCATGCGTCTGATCAACCTGTGTGTTCAAAATATACGCATCCTGGAAAACATCGAGGCCTCGACTGACGCTGATCTTGTGGTTTTTTCCGGGTTAAACGGCAGCGGGAAAACCAGCCTTCTGGAATCCATTCATTTATTGGGTACCGGCCGTTCTTTCAGAAGTCACACTATCAGTGATGTTCTCAGGCGCGCCAGTGACGGGCTATTGGTACGTGGCCGGGTGTATGACAACCAGGAGCGAGAAAGCACCATGGGTGTGGAAAAGAAATACCGAGGTGGGATGCGGTTCCGCATCAATGGCGAAGAAATCCGTACGGCATCGGCCCTGGCCCATCATCTGCCGTTGGTGGTAGTCACCCCGGACAGTCAACGGATACTTACGGACGGTGCGGACATCAGACGCAAGCTGCTCGACTGGCTGATGTTTCACGTGGAACCAGAATATAACCAACTGCACCAACGTTACCGGCGGATACTCAAACAAAGAAATACCGCATTACGCCAGCCGCAGGAGGATGACCACTCTATTTGGAATCAGGAGCTTGGTAAAACCGGCCAGGATCTGCATATTTTACGTTCCCGGCACCTGGGCCATGCGTTAAAGATTCTCACCGGTGTATTCACGGAATTACTCGATATTCAGGTTGAAATCGAATACCACCCGGGCTGGAGCACGAAGGAGGATCTATGCAGCCTGCTGGCGATGTCCTGGCGCGAGGATAAGCGGCGGGGATTTACCGGCGCCGGGCCGCATCGTGCCGACCTTGTTTTCACAACCGGCGGAGCCAAAGCACGCCAGGTGCTTTCCCGGGGCGAATCCAAGCTGCTGACGGTTGCGGTACTCATTGGCTTGTCCCGAATACTGGCGCAAACCATAGGACGCAGGCCTTTGCTCCTTGTCGATGAATTAGCTTCCGAGCTGGATCATAAAAACCGCGCTCTGTTTTTTAATGCCCTGAAAGGCACCGGCGCCCAGACTTTTGTCACTACGGTCAGTGAAGAGCTGGTTTCAGCGCCGGATTGGACGCAGGTTTTGTACTATCGGGTAGTACAAGGGAAGCTACGGAAAGTGTTAGAATAGAGCGTTTTTGTTACCGGGAAATTCGAATTGAATTCAAAAAGTTATAACTCAGAAAGTATCCAGGTTCTTAAGGGTCTGGATGCGGTCAGAAAACGCCCTGGTATGTATATCGGTGATACGGATGACGGCACCGGATTGCACCATATGCTTTTCGAAGTGGTGGATAATTCCATTGATGAGGCCCTTGCCGGGTTTTGTAACGAAATTACCGTGACTCTGTATTCTGACAACACGGTGGGTGTTGCGGACAATGGACGTGGTATTCCGGTGGATATCCACGCGGAAGAGGGCCGTCCAGCGGCTGAAGTCATCATGACCGTGTTGCATGCAGGCGGTAAGTTTAATAACAACTCCTACAAGGTCTCAGGCGGCCTCCATGGCGTTGGAGTCTCCGTCGTCAATGCGCTTTCGGAACACTTGATTCTCAAGATCAGCCGCGACGGTAAACTGTATCGGCAGGAATATCGTGACGGGGAACCCAGCACGGAATTGATCGCAATTAACGATACCGAAAACACCGGGACGGACATCCGCTTCAAACCCAGTGTCAAGACCTTCAACAACATCGAGTTTCACTACGAGATTCTGGCAAAAAGATTACGTGAACTGTCATTTCTCAACTCCGGGGTGAGGATTTTCCTGCTTGACGAAAGGACTGAGAAAAGCGATATATTTCAATACGATGGTGGTATACGCGCTTTTGTACAACACCTCAATAAAAACAAAATACCGATCCATGAGACCGTGTTGCACTTTGTGGTCGAGAAAAATGATTGCGTAGTGGAAGTCGCCATGCAATGGAACGACTCCTACCAGGAAAATATTTTCTGCTTCACCAATAACATCCCGCAACGCGACGGTGGATCTCACCTGGCCGGGTTTCGCTCCGCCCTGACCCGCACCCTGAATCAATACATGGACAGCAGTGGGGTTTTGCAAAAAGCCAAGGTCGATCCGACGGGCGATGATGTCCGGGAAGGTTTAACCGCCGTCTTGTCGGTCAAGGTGCCGGATCCAAAATTTTCATCACAAACTAAAGATAAACTGGTCTCCTCTGAAATTAAACCGGTTGTCGAGAGCAGCGTGAGCCAGAAGCTCAGCGAGTTTCTACTCGAGTCACCCGCGGAAGCACGCGTTATTACCGGCAAAATAGTTGAGGCGGTCCGGGCCCGGGACGCGGCGCGAAAAGCACGTGAAATGACACGGCGTAAAACAGCCCTTGATGTTGCCGGCCTGCCCGGAAAGCTGGCGGATTGTCAGGAAAAAGACCCGGCAAAATCTGAGTTGTTCATTGTCGAGGGTGATTCCGCCGGCGGTTCAGCGAAACAGGGTAGAAACCGTAAATTTCAAGCCATTCTGCCACTCAAAGGAAAAATCCTGAATGTGGAACGGGCGCGTTTCGACAAGATGCTTTCATCCGTCGAAGTCGGCACATTAATCACAGCGCTTGGTTGCGGCATTGGCCGGGAGGAATACAATCCGGACAAACTTCGTTATCACCGGATAGTACTGATGACGGATGCGGATGTGGATGGTTCGCATATCCGCACCCTGTTGCTGACATTCCTCTACCGCCAGATGCGGGAATTAATCGAACGTGGCCATGTCTATATAGCGCAACCGCCCCTGTATAAAGTCAAACGTGGTAAAGCTGAGCGCTATGTCAAGGATGACAGCGAGCTGGATGCTTATCTCATGCAGTTGGCCCTGGACGGTTCGAGAATGGAAATCGGCGGCGGTGGAAAACTGATCGATCGCGCGGCCCTGGAATCCGTCTCCACTGATTACCTGGCTCTGCAGGGCGTTATCAAGCGCTTGTCGAGACGGATACCCACGGAGTTTTTACGCACCATGACCGCCCTCCCGGTCCTGGATGCCACAAACGACGCCATGGTGTCTGACTGGATGGAACAGTTCAGGCAGACATTATTAGCCCAAAGTTCCGGGGTCACCTCCGTCAGCGCCGAAATTGATGAGCACAAAGTCGCGTGGAAGTTAAACATCCACGCGGTTATTCGGGGTGTGGAGTTACAGCGCAGCCTGAATTACGGTTTTTTCCGTTCCGCCGAATACCAGCAACTGATGCGTCTCAGTGTACAAACTGAAAATCACCTGGAACCCGGGACGACCATCAAGCGTGGTGAGAAGTACGCGGTGGTCGATACGTTTGCTCAAGCCATGGAATGGCTGCTCAGTGAGGCGCGGCGTGGTCTGGCTATTCAGCGCTATAAAGGCCTGGGGGAGATGAACCCGGATCAGCTCTGGGAAACAACGATGGATCCAGCAATTCGGCGGCTGTTACAGGTAAGGATAGAAGATGCGGTGGCGGCGGATGATCTGTTCACCACCTTGATGGGGGATCAGGTCGAGCCAAGGCGCGAATTTATTGAGAAAAATGCTTTATTCGTGGCGAATCTCGACACCTGAACTGAGTTATCAGGAATTCTTAATATTTTGCGTAACTTCTCAATAAGTCCGGGCAGCCCTGGACACAGGGCGCGGAACCTGTTTCACTACGAGCCATGAGTTCCGACGGCCTCCCCAAGCTCCCGCAGCTATCT
>JAJRVC010000537.1 GCA_024277475.1 Deltaproteobacteria bacterium | reverse complement strand
TATATTACTTTCAGTGGTCAAAACAAAACGGGCGTTCTGATGGGAAATCTGCAGAACATCTTCTTCCAGAAAGCGAGCGCCGAATCCAACAGCCTGCTCCCTTCCGATGTTCAGCATTTGCCGGCCGGTCATCCCGGAGACAGCATAAAAATTTTCCACATGGGCCCAGAAAAGACTGCTTTTATCCGGTTTGCCTAAAAGCAGCACGGATACCCTCTTGCGGGCAGCATGAATGGCAGCCTGCAGTCCTGCAGGGCCGGTACCGATAATAACTACATCAAAGCTGGTTTGTTCAAGCATACTGTCTCCTCTGTATCTAAAATGAAGAAAAATATGGAATAATTTGACTTTTTACGAAACCTTCAAGTGAAGAGCCCCGCAAAGGAGGTGAATTTCCATTGTTATTTAAACTAATCAGCCATTTTTGTTAGTCAAGCCAAGCCAACTGAGAGGGGAAACCCAATTCCTGCGGCAGCAGGATGCGGATTCAACCCAACTACCAAAAAACGGATGTTTTGGTTCAGAA
Source organism: Deltaproteobacteria bacterium (assembly GCA_024277475.1). The sequence goes on along the minus strand of JAJRVC010000537.1, from coordinate 9,910 downwards.
ACCAACAAAAGCAACCGTTCGTGCGATCAGGTATTTTGCTTTATAAAATTTGACAGGGTCATAATTTGGGCTATTAGATGTCTCACAGAGCCCACAGCCTCCGGCCCATAGGGGCCGGGGCCTACGCCTTGGCTTCCAGCTCGGAGAGCGGGAGTACACCGAGAAAAATCAAAAAACTCTGTGATCTCTGCGGACTCTGCGAGATAATAAGAAAATATTCATAATTGAGCAAATTTCGGATAGTCGAAGCTAAAACCAACCCCTTAATTTGCCGCCTGTCCGCCAAAGTTAGAGTGGCCTTGCTGGAAATTGACAAATATCATCTATTCGCCTATACTCTCACAACTTAAAAATCAAAGGCAATTAACTCAGGAGGACATATGCTGGATTTAGCTCCGATAAACTATAAAATCCATTTGGAACCCGATCTGATCAATTTCAAGTTTGCGGGTAAGTGTGAAATTCTGATCGAGGCATCCGAACCCGCAGCAGAAGTGACATTGAATATTTTGGAAGTCGCCATCTGGCGCTGCCGGGTCCGGCAGGGCGGTGAAAATTTGAATTGCGCGTTTGCAGTTGATCCTGCGAAAGAGGAGCTCCGCATATTCTTACCCGAACCCATGTTTGGGAAAATCAGGCTGAAAATCGATTACCAGGGTTTGATCAATGATAAAATGGCCGGCTTTTACCGCAGTAAATATATCTGTCAGGGGGAAACCAGGTTTATTGCCGTCACCCAGTTTGAAGAAAGTGATGCCCGGCGAGCCTTTCCCTGCATGGATCATCCTGCTCAAAAAGCAACTTTCGATATTATAATGGACATCGACAATAAATTGGTGGCAATCTCCAACGGAGCTGTAAAAAAAGAAGCTCCGCTGGACAATGGGAAAAAGCGGATCACATTCGAGCAAACCCCGAAAATGTCGACCTATCTAGTTTTTTTCAGTGCGGGTCAATTTGAGTTTACCCAGGATGAAAAGGACAGCCGGGTTCGGGTAGCGACTCTTCCGGGAATGAAAAAGTATGCCCAATTTGGAGCTGAATTCGGCCGTAAGTCCCTTGAGTTCAGCGAATCCTATTATGGAATCGCTTACCCCCTGCCCAAGATGGATCTGATTGCAATTCCTGATTTTGCCTTTGGAGCCATGGAAAACTGGGGGGCAATCACTTTCCGTGAAAATTTGCTGCTTCATTATCCGGAAGTCACCTCCAGATCCGGTGAAGAAAGAATATGCGAAGTCATCGCTCATGAAATTGCCCATCAGTGGTTCGGTAATCTGGTCACCCCTTCCGACTGGAGGTACCTCTGGCTCAACGAAAGTTTTGCCACCTATTTCGGATTCGGAGTTGTCGATTGTTACTATCCCAAATGGGCTACGTGGCAGCAGTTTCTTAACAGCCAAACAGGCTCGGCGCTGGTACGAGACGCCTTGCACGAAACAGTTGCCATCGAAATCCCGGGCGGCGAACACGTCGTCATCAATGCCAGCACAGCCCCGATTATTTATAGCAAAGGCGGTAGTATATTAAGGCAAATTGAGGGCTACATCGGCAAGGATGATTTTAAAAAGGGATTACAGCATTATCTGAAGACCTACGAGTACGGATGTGCCGCCAGTAGGCATCTCTGGCAATCGTTTGAGGCCGTGGCGCAGCAGCCCATAAGCGAGATGATGAAAAGCTGGATCGAGCAACGGGGATTTCCGATAATCACGGTCAAACGACAAGGCTCGCGCCTGGTAATGACCCAGAAACGATTTACTTATCTGCCAAACGATTCCGATCAAAAATGGCAGGTACCGATCAGCATTCGCCTTTTTCCAAAAACAGGGCCGGCACGACAGATAACCACCCTGTTAAGCGATAGCGAACAGGTAATAGACCTTGATGAAGATATCCTGGCTTACAAAGTCAACGACCGGCAGACAGGATTTTACCGCGTCAAGTACGGCGATGTGAAAAATCTTGATGAACTCGGCAAACGGGTGCTGGAGAAATCATTGTCCCCTGAAGATCGCTGGGGGCTCGAGAACGATTTTTTTGCTCTGGTTAAAAGCGGGGACGTCTCCCTGGAGGAATATCTGGAATTCATTGCCTGTTATCAGAAAGAAGACGCCTATCTGCCGTTGACCGGCATGGCGAGTAATCTTTACTCAGCCTATCTTGTGGTGGAGGAAGGCCGGCGGCAAAAAATCTCATCCCTGGCAAAACACCGCTTTGAAAACCTATTGGAAAAAATAGGATACGATCCGGTCCCGGACGAAAATCACACAACGTCGCTCTTACGGGATCAACTCATCTGGGATGCGGTGCTGTACGGTTCAAAGCCGGCCCTGGATTTTGCAGGCCGCCAATTTTCCGCCTTGATGCGAGGCGACACCATCCATGCCGACATTATGAAAAGCGTGATGCAGGTGGGCGCACTGTCCGGTAACGATAGGACTTTCGACTGGTTTGATCAACAGCTGCAGGAATCAAAAATTGAGCATGAACGCCTGAATATGTTATCAGCCCTGGGTTGCTTCAGTGATGAGGCGCTGATAATAAAATCCCAACAATACACCTTGGATACCGTCCCGGCACGTAACAAGTTCATACCGGTGGTGGCCATGGCCTCAAATCCCTATGCGATCCCCCTGCTGTGGGATTGGTATGTAAACAACCTGGAGGAAATTGAACAATTTCATCCCATGCTTTATGAACGGGTCATCGCTGCTATCGTCCCGACTGCCGGAATAAAAAGAGCCGTTGAGGTCAAAGCGTTTTTTGACGATTACCTGAAAAAATCCGATAAAGCCAAAGATATTATCAAATTGTCGCTGGAACGGTTGGAGATCAACCTGAGGATGAGAAGTGCAGGGTAATTCCATCGGGGCTGCTGTTAGGCCCTTCGTAATTATACCGGACTTTGCAAAATATCTCTACTTTTTGCGATCATACCGGCTTGACAAGTACCGCACATTTTTCTATAAGGGTTGAATTGATAATGATTCCTATCTAAACTGGTTGGTTTAGATCGGTTGTATCGTTTAGCTGTTGCAAAAGCCATTCGACCATCTAATTATTTAATATTACATACTTATATTTATTTGTCCTCCGAAGATTTTTTTTTCTAACCTATCCTCCATATATATTTCCGGGAGATCGTTTTTGAGATGAATCGGCGAACCTTTCTCAAAATTGCCGGCATGGGTAGCATTTCCTTTGCAGTTGGCTGCAGTCCCCCCGAGAAGCATCTTTACTCTCTGGTTAAGGCCCCTGACGACAGGGTGGCCGGAGAGGCCACCTGGTATGCATCCACCTGCCGTGAGTGCCCGGCCGGCTGCGGCATTCTTGCCAAAAACCGGGAAGGACGCGTCATAAAAATTGAAGGTAATCCGCATCACCCGATCAATAAAGGCAAACTTTGCATGCGGGGACAGGCCGCCTTGCAGGGTATTTATAACCCTGACAGGCTTAAAACGCCTTTGCTCAAAGAAAAAGACGAATGGCGGCCGCTTTCCTTCTCCAAGGCCGAGACCCTTTTAAAAAGCAGAGCCCGTGAGGCCAGTCAAAATGGACCGGATCGGGTACGGATGCTGACGGAGACCATCGGCGGCAGCCTGATGAATCTGGCCACAGCGGCTTTGAAAAACCTGAAATCCGCCGCTCCGCTGGTATATGAACCTTATGCCTATGAGTCTTTAAAAACGGCCAACGAAAAGGTGTTAGGCGTCAACGGCTTGATTTCCTATCACATGGAAAAAGCGGATGTCCTGCTGGGCTTCGGGGCCGATTTTCTGGAGACCTGGTTGTCGCCGGTGGAATATGCCGCCAAATTTAAAGCCATGCACAGGCTTAAAAAAGGTGGAAAAAATCTATTTTTCCAGGTCAGTCCTTACCAGTCTTTGACCGGTGCAAACGCCGATCACTGGCTGGCCTGCAATCCCGGCAGTCAATCAGCAGTAGCCCTGGGCCTGGTCAGACAGGCCCTGGATATAGGTAGGGGCAAACACCTGACTCGATCTTTTCATAAATTTATAAACGACGTCACGGCCCCATACACCCAGGACTATGTGCTGCAACGCTCGGCAATTCCACTGGCAGCCTATGAAAAACTGATTATCCAGCTCATGAAGGCGCGTAATCCACTGGTGTTGGGAACCGGTACGGGCACATCGGATCTCAATGGCCTGCAGACCAATATAGCCGCCAATTTGCTGAACATTTTGCTGGATCCCGATCTCGAATTGTTTGATTTCAAATACCGGCAGCGCGTTGAAACGGCAGCAAAACATACTGACATTCTGGAGTTTTTCCAATCCCTGGAGTCCGACGGGGTCGATCTGCTGTTGCTCAACAATGTGAACCCCGTATTTACCCTTCCGCCGGACAGCGGTGTCAAGGAGGCCCTAGGCGAACCGGATCTTTTTGTGGTGAGCTTCAGCAATTTTATGGACGAAACCTCACAGGTGGCCGATCTTATCCTGCCGGTCCGGATGCCCCTTGAAACCTGGGACGAATACGGCGGCAAACAGCCGATTGTAACTACTTTGCAGCCGGCCATGGGCAAACTGACAAAAGCATCCCATCTCGGAGATGTGCTTTTATACGCCGGTTTCGAGAATAATCCACCGGCAAAAAATTACAAAACCTGGCTTGTTTCCCAACTGGCTAAAAACCGCGGTATTGTTGATGAAACGCAATGGGTGCAGACTTTTCAGCACGGTGGTAAATTCGATGTCAGCGTAAAAGCGGCCGGATCCGCTAAAAAACTTCGACCGAAAAAATTGGCCGATGTCCTGGCGAAAAAAACCGAACCGTCTAAACCGGCTCTCGCTTTTATGGCAATGCCATCTATCCGGTTTTTCGACGGCCGGGGAGCCAATAAACCCTGGTTGTGTGAAATTCCAGATCCCCTGTCACGCATCGCCTGGCAAACGCCGGTTATCATCCATCCTGCGACGGCCAAAGAAAAAGGCCTCACTCAGCAGGATATCATCCGGATTCAATCTAAAACCGGTACTCTGGAAGCGCCGGTATACGTAACCAAACTTGTAACTCCCGGAATTCTGTTGATGGAAATGGGTCAGGGCCACTCATCATACGGAAGGTATGCAAAGGAAACGGGCATCAATCCGCTCAAACTTTTTAGCGCCGGGACCGGGCCGGATGTCGGCGGCACCCATTTTGCCATCGATCCGGTTTCCATCCAAAAAACCGGTCGCACCATGAAACTGGCGCATACGGACGGCAGCCGGACTCAGCAGGACAGAAGCTATGCCCTCTCAGTCACTTTGGCAGAACTGGAAAAAAGAAAAATTCACAAAAAATCCGGTTTGACCATGGAGGACTTTCCCTTAACCCTTCCGTTGCCCGCTGGGTACAATCCTGAACGAGATTTCTATCCGCCCCATGACCATCTGGATTACCGTTGGGGTATGGTGGTTGATCTGGACAAATGCATCGGGTGCGGAGCCTGTGCGGCGGCCTGTTACGCTGAAAACAACGTTGGAATCGTCGGTATGTCCCGTATGCTTGAAGGACGGGAAATGGCCTGGCTGAGCATCGAACGGTTTCAAGATCCGGAGCAAATGGGAAAAATTACGTTTCTGCCCATGCTTTGTCAGCATTGCGACAACGCCCCCTGTGAATCGGTTTGCCCGGTGTATGCGCCCCATCATTCGAAAGAGGGAATCAACAATCAAATATACAACCGGTGCATCGGGACCCGCTTTTGTGTCCAGAATTGCCCCTATAAAGTACGGCGTTTTAACTGGTTTGACTGGCAGTGGCCCGAGCCCATGAACTGGCAGTTGAACCCGAATGTCACCGTCCGTAGTAAAGGGGTTATGGAAAAATGCTCTTTTTGTATTCAGCGGATAAAAACCGCCCGTAGCGTTGCAAAAAATGAAAAACGCCTGATCCGCGATGGTGAAGTCCTACCGGCCTGTGTGCAGACCTGTCCTACCGGCGCCCTTGTCTTCGGCAGCCTGATGGATAAAAAGAGCCGGGTGAGAAAATTGGTGGATAATTCCCGCGCCTATCAGGTCATGGGATATTTGAACACCAAGCCGGCGGTGATTTATTTGAAAAAAGTGGTGGTGGAAATTTAAAATATGGGAAACGATTTAAGAACATGTCACAACTCACCTACGCTCAAATCGATCAAACCATCCTGGACACGCTAAGCCCGCCTAAAAAAGGTTACTGGGCCATTCTTCTGGTCCTGCTCCTGGGGGTGCTTATCGGAGCGGCTTGCTGGACCTATCAAATTTTTATCGGCATCGGTGTGGGCGGGCAAAACAACCCGGTGGCCTGGGGGACTTATCTGATTAATTTTGTGTTCTGGGTAGGTATCGCCCACTCCGGGACGCTGATTTCAGCCATTTTACACCTTTTCAGGGCCGGATGGCGCAATCCCATTGCACGCGCCGCTGAAACCATGACGGTCTTTGCGGTGTGCATTGCCGGGCTGTTTCCTTTTATCCATTTGGGCCGCGTATGGCAAGTCTATTATATGCTGCCGATTCCATCCCAAAGACTGCTCTGGCCCAATTTCATCTCGCCGCTGGTGTTTGACGTGGTCGCCATCAGCACCTATCTGACCGTGAGTTCGCTTTTCTGGTATACGGGATTGCTGCCGGATCTGGCCGCGGTGCGGGATCGTTCGAGGGGAACCCGCCATAAAATTTTTAAAATTCTTTCCATGGGTTGGACCGGCGCCCACGAACAATGGCGTCATTATTCCCGCGGCTATCTGTTTTTCGCCGCTCTGGCCACTCCGCTGGTAATATCCGTCCACAGCGTGGTGTCCTGGGATTTCGCACTGGGCATTGTTCCCGGCTGGCATACGACCATATTTGCTCCCTATTTTGTGGCCGGAGCGATCCACTCGGGACTGGCCATGGTGATGACCTTGATGATTCCGCTACGCAAAATATTCAACTACCAGAAAATCATCACCCTGGAAGTGCTGGAAAATGTGGCCAAGACCATCGTTTTCACCGGTCTGATCGTTGGGTTCGCTTACGGAACGGAATATTTTATTGCCTGGTACAGCCACAACATTGTGGAAATGGAATCCTTCCGCTGGCGCGCCATGGGAGAATACCGTTATGGCTTCTACATCATGGTGGTTTGCAATACATTGCTCCCCCTGCTCTTTATCTTTAAAAAAGTTCGTACCTCGATTGTACTTCTGTTCGGCATTTGTCTGCTGGTCAACCTCGGTATGTGGTTTGAACGCTTTGTTATTATCGTCGGCGGCGTGGCCCATGGTTTTTCACCCTATGCCTGGGGATTATACGCACCAAGCCTGATCGAATACGGAATAATGCTCGGCACCTTTTGCCTGTTTTTCTTTTTATTCGTGCTGTTCGTCAAGCATCTGCCATCTGTTTCCATGACCGAAATGAAAGAAGCACTCGAAAAAGGAGCCGTCAGCCATGGAGCCTAAGCGATATATTATGGGGCTCTTCAAAGAGGAAGATCAAGTCGTTTCGGCTGTTAACGAGTTGAAAAAATCATCCTATAAATTTCATCGCGTCAACAGTCCCTTTCCCAGTCATAAAATAATGGCGGCGCTGAAATTAAAAAAGAGCCCGGTTGGCTGGTTTACCCTCGCCGGTGGTATCATCGGTTTTTTCGCAGGCTTCTCCCTGGCAATTTTCACATCGGTCCAGTGGGATTTGATTGTCGGCGGAAAACCAGTTATTGCACTGATTCCATTTGTAATTGTCGGTTTTGAAGGCACCATTCTCTTTGCTGTTTTCGGCAATATCATCGGTTTACTGACCCAGATGCGTATTCCAAGTGACAAATGGCTTAAACATTATGATTCCCGTTGCTCGGGAGAGCATTTTGGCGTTTTGGCTTCCTGTGAACCGGGGCAGCTTGATGGGTTGCAAAATTTTTTTCAACAACAGGGTGGAGAGGTCAGGGTATTTGACTGAGAATTGAATATTCAATTCTCATATGACGGGATAACTAAAAGCAGTCAATGCGTTTCTAAGAAAGCAACTGGATATGTCACCAAACACCAAGCAAACAGCCCTATCATCTAAAGCACCCGGACTCGGCGTTATTATGGCACTGGTACTGGTTGCCATCGGGCTGGCTGCGTTTATGAATGGACTCTTCAGTCAACATCCGGAAAGGGCCTGGCAGACATATTTAATCAATTTTCTTTTATGGTCGGCCATCGCCCAGGGAGCGGTTTTGTTTTCAACGGTGATGCACATGACCAACGCGCGTTGGAGTGGTCCGCTTTCCAGTCTTTCGGAATCTTTTGCAGCCTTTTTTCCGCTTTCGTTTGCTTTGTTTTTGCTGCTGTTTTTAGGAAAAACCCACCTGTTTCCCTGGCTGCATGAAGATTTGCACGGCAAAGAAATCTGGCTCAACATACCGTTTTTATTCTGGCGGGATTTTTTTGGTTTGTTAATTTTATATGTGCTTGGCTTCGGATATCTTTACAACGCATTACAGCTTAAATTTGATCCCCGTCAACTCCGGGGGAGAATGCGTAAATTCGTTTACAGCGGGTGGCAACAAAACAACCGTAATCCAGCACGTGTAAAAAGCAGGATGACCCTCTGGGGAGGATTTTACATCCTGGCCTTTGCGCTGGTGCTATCCTTAATCGGATATGATCTTATCATGAGTATGGACCCGCACTGGGTCTCAACTTTGTTCGGCGCCTATAATTTTGTTAAGGCCTTTTATGTCGGCCTGGGAGCCCTGGTCATTCTGGCATCCATATTCTATCTGCGGCATGGAGAGGCCTGCGGTTTAACAACATCTCACCTACACGATATCGGCAAATTATTTTTTGCATTTTCTTTGCTGTGGGCCGATTTTTTCTATGTGCAGCTTGTGGTGATCTGGTACGGCAATATCCCCGAAGAAACTTATTATGTTATCCAGCGAACGGTGCTGGCACCCTGGAATAAACTGGCCTGGACGGTTTTTATCGTATGTTTTATCTTGCCGTTTTTCATTCTGATCAACAAAAAAGTTAAAACCAGGCCGGTTTTTATGATAATTCTTTGCCTGACAGTGATTGTCGGAATCTGGCTGGAGCACTTACTGCTTTTAGGACCGGCTTTGAGCCCAAGCGTAAGTTCGATTCCCCTGAGTATTTCGGATGCTCTGATTACCCTGGGTTTTTTAGGACTGATGATTATAGCCGTGACATACTTTCTAAGACAGTTTCCCGAGCTCGTTCGGGGTAAAAAGGGCGAGGTGCGTTGATGGAGAATGCCGCTCCCCTGGAAAGAAAGATTAATTCTGCCGCCGGCAACAAAAAACCGGTCCTGGTAACGGCCCTCTGTGCTCTTCTTATCCTGGCGTTTTTGTGGCTTTTTTATGCGCCCCCGGCAGCCGATATCGGCCCTGAGCAGCCGATACCCTTCAGCCACCGGCTGCACGCCGGCGTAAAAGATATCCAGTGCCGGTTCTGTCATCCCTATGTCGCCCGATCGCTTCACCCGGGAATTCCGCCGGTGGAAAAGTGCCTGTACTGCCATAACTACATTATTGCCAGGCATCCGCAAATTTTAAAAGAGCATAAATACTTTAATACCAACACTCCCACGCCGTGGGTCAAAGCTTTTTATTTGCCCGAACATGTGCTGTTCAACCACCAGCGGCACATCAAAAAGGATATTGCCTGTGAGCAATGCCATGGCGCCGTTAAAACCATGGACCGGATTAAAGGCAAACAATTTAAAATGGGATTCTGCGTTGAATGCCATCGTGAAAAAAAGGCCAACATCGACTGCTGGCTGGCCTGTCATAGCTAGTTTCCATCCATAAATGGCCCTTTTTCCTCTGAGCGGCGTTCTCCGCGGGTTTACGTCTGCGAAGTACGAAAAGTACGTCTCAACGTAAACCCTTGTGCGGCCTTGCTCAGAGAAAAAATTGCTCATTT
>JAJRVC010000536.1 GCA_024277475.1 Deltaproteobacteria bacterium | reverse complement strand
GTATCGAGCATGTCTACCGATATGGCAATCCGCGGATCGCTGTCTTTGGCGCTTTTGAAATCATCGATCAGTTGTTCGGCCCGGGGATCATAGTGGTCAATCACCCGGCAGAACTTTCCGCCATATTGGGGAAATAACTCGTTGAACACTTCAGCCATAAGAACCGCATGGTTGTGATTACGGGCAAAGACGATGGTTTTACCCGGGTACTGGCCGGTTTCGTCCTGAATGCCGTTTTCCATCAGGTTCCGCAGAATCGTCCGATTGGTATCCCGATTGAAGATCTGTTTATCGATCTGATGGTTTTCATAGTCAAAATCAGCCGGATCTTCGCCGTCCTCTTCGAGCTGCCGCTTCTGCCGTTCGCTTAAATCCTTGTATTTGATTCCCTCACGCAGGAATTGAGTCGTGTGGGTATAAACCTCATAGGGAACCAGATAGCCTTCTTCAACCGCTTCGTCGAGGGGGTAATAGGCCGTGGGCGTTTTATCGGGACAATCGAAGATTTTGAATGTATTGCGGGAAATAAAATCAACCGGAGTGGCGGTCAGACCGACCTGAAGACAATCGAAATAACGAAACATATCCTGGTAGCGGTTATAAATGCTGCGATGCGATTCATCGGCAATGACCAGGTCGAAAAAACCGACATCGAATGATTGAAAAATCTTATTCATGGCCGGATAGGTGGCCAGATATATTCTTTTGTCCCGATCTTTGGCCGTACCGGCCGATACGACGGTCATCGGTTCGTTCAAGAAATTGTTATAGGCATTCTTGGCCTGCTTTCTGAGCTCTTTACGATCGCATAAAAAAAGCACCCGTTTGACCCAGCTGGCCCGGTTCAACAGGTCGGTCAGCGCAATCGCCACGCGGGTCTTACCCGTTCCGGTGGCCTGAACCAGCAGCGCTTTACGGCGCTTATCGGAAAATTTCTCGCTAACTCTTTTGATGGCTTCGATCTGATAAAGGCGATCGACAATTTCGGACTTTGAGGCGATTTTATCAAGGGCCAGACGGTGTTTTCTCTTGTAAAGCAGGTACTGCAAACTGTCTTTGGAATAAAAACCGAAAATTTTCCTGGGCGGATACCCCTGGCCGTCATCCCATATATAGATTTCAAAACCGTTGGTATAAAAAATGACCGGTCGCCGGCCATGCATTTTTTCCAGTCCATCTGCATATAGACGGGCCTGTTCCTGCCCCAATTCTGCGGATTTGGCAGTTTTCTTGGCTTCGATGACGGCCAGCGGCAGACCATTGTCGTCCCAGAGGACATAATCCGCATATCCGATGCCGGTTTTGGTGGGCTGGTGCCGAATTTCTTCTTCCTGTGTGACTTCAGCGGTATCAGCACCATCGGCAGCAACGTTCCAGCCGACAGCCACCAACTCAATATCGATCAGACGCTTGCGGGTTGAGGCTTCATCAAAACCCAGGGCATCTGCAGCTGATTTGCCGCTTGACAGGATGGCTTCGAGGTCTTCGATTTTCTTCTCCGCCAGCTGAGTTTTCAAACGGGCTGATTCAAGCTCTGCCAGCAGCGCTTGCATTTCAATTTCTTGGGAGGAAAGCTCTTTTCTCAGCAAACGCTTACCTGCTTCATCCGCCCCTGAAAAAACATCGTCTTTTTTCGGGGCCGCGGGCAATTGAAAATCAGGACAATTTTCTCTGCTTCCACCACTGATGAGATACAGCCAGCGCCCCAGATCAAACGCATTTTTTAAATGCTCCTGGGCCGTGATAGCTGAAATCTTTGTTCCATGCGCAGCCCGGTTGCCAACCTTGCGGATCGAATGCAACGCATTTATGATCACCGCAGGGACCGCCGCTTTGAATTCATTCGATGTCATCAGATCATATAACAAACTTGAAAAAGGTCTTGGCAGCCCTTTTTCATTGTAAAACCGCTGAATCATGGATTCGACAAAGGTTCTTAATTTGACCATGGCGCCGGCGGGATCAGTTGCAGCATAATGTTCGGCAAAACCACCCAGGCTCGCCAGCTCCGGCCACCTTTCTCTTAAAAATTCGAAATTAGTCGATTTCATAATGATCGAATCCATACCAACGGGCTATAGCAATCCCCGTGCCAAATTAATTTACGCGGTATTTTTTCAGCCAGTTGGTAAATGTCTGGTAATTCGAAAAACCCAACAACTCGGCCGCTTTGGTTTTGCTCCCGTTCACTTCAGCCAGAGCTCTTTTCAGATAATGCTGGGCCAGTTTTTCCATAAGATTGAAAAGGTTGATTCCGTTTGCCAGGGGTTTCCCGAGAAGTCCATCATTTCCCGGCTGCGACATCGGCAGGATGGCATCCCGGATATCTTCAGCATCTATGATTGGGCCGGAAGACCAGATGGCAGCCCGCCGAAGTGTGTTCTGGAGTTCACGGACATTGCCCGGCCAGGTATGCTGAAGCATAAGATTTTTTGCAGCAGCAGAAATTTTTTTGTATTTATAACCGGGTTCATTGACGCTCTCTTCATTGACCTGATCCAGGATGCGGTCAACCAGAAGGCCGACATCTCCGGTCCGATCAATTAATGGGGGAAGCTTCAATACGGCGACCGCCAGACGATAAAAAAGATCCGGTCTGAAACGACCCTGTGCCACTTCTTTTATCAGATCTTTGTTCGTGGCTGCAATAACGCGTACATCAAATGGTATTGGTTTGGAAGCTCCCAACCGGGTCACTTCTTTTTCCTGTAATGCCCTCAGAAGTTTCACCTGGGCAGCCGGCGGCAACTCTCCGATTTCATCTAGAAACAGCGTTCCCGCATTTGCGGCTTCAAAATAGCCTAGCCGCTGCTTCTCCGCCCCGGTAAAGGCCCCTTTTTCGTGACCAAAAAGCTCTGATTCGATCAGTTCCGATGGGATCGCCCAGCAATTGACAGCCACAAAGGGTTTTTCTTTTCGAGTGCCGGCATTGTGTATTGCCCGGGCCAAAAGCTCCTTGCCCGTTCCGGAATCACCCTCTATGAGCACGGGAACCGAACGGGGTGCAATCAGTCGAGCCTTTGCAATTACTCGCTTCATGATGTTGCTGCGATGGATAATATTATCGAATTCGGGGGCTTCGGGTGAAAGGCCGGCGGTCAGCTTTTCGAGTCTTTCATCCTGTTTTCTCAATAGGTCCGGAATGAATTCAGCCGAAAGATCAAAAGGAACCGATGCGATCTTAACGCCCGCTTTGATTGAAGATTCTATAAGTGTGGCAGGGTAGCGTGTTTTGGCGATGATGATCCAGACCGCAGCCATGGCCGGGGTGCCGGGGCTAAGGTGATAGGTCAATTCGACATCACCATCTTTAGAGTCTTGTGTCTCTTTGATAACCGCGACCGCGGCTTCATAGATATCGCCGAAATGGGTCGGACTGGACAGGCTGACTTTCTTTGTTTGAATCTGTGCCGAGGTAAATGTTTTTAACCAATTTATGTATTCATTGCAATCTGAATCCGGTACATCAGAAATCAGTATGACTTCTTGAAATGAACCTTCAGAAACAGCCTGTGCGATGGGCCCTAAGCCAACATTTTTTTCGTCCCTGGATGCTTTTAAATCGGTAAAACCTATCCAGGAATACAATATAGATTTCATATCTGCATAAGATACAAAAATATTTATTTTTTTACAAGATATTTTATATTCAGTATGTGATTCCTTCCTTCGCCGCCGTCTGTTCTATAATGAACCTCTCAGACCTGCTTTGTGCAAACGATTCAGAAAAGCCATTTTTCGGTAGTGGTTTTCGCAAATCGTTTTTAGTTTTTTATTAAAGGCCTTTTCCTTTCCAGTCTTTTTATTGAGATCGCGCAGATCAACCAATAGCTTTACAGCCTCATCGTATTTAGTCGGTTGCTTTGAATTGATGTACCCGTCCACTGTAAATTCATAATATTGGTATTCGCTCATAGTTTCTCAATCCTTACTGGGTGCCTGTTTGATCCTTTGCACACCTGTTTTCCGGAAGTGGGCCTGAAATTCATAACTGTTTCATGGAGTATGTAAAATAGCGGGAAAGCAGGGAAAAGGTCAAACACTTTTCGGCAGCCTGTTTTTTGAGACACTTCTGTCTGCGGTCGATTTTCAAAAAAGTTTCGATTCATTCCCCAAATAAACCGCCTATCCCTCTCTATATGCATTTCATCGCCTTTTTATCGCAATGACCCTTTACTTCAATTAAGCTTGTGTCAGAGTGAATATGCCGTAATGCATCTTGTAAGGTTTAATTATAAAAGAAGTGAAGGGAGGATAACCATGTTTAGTAAATCCGTTTCAAGACGATCTTTTCTGACCATTTCTGCCATGACCGCAGCCTCACTCGCCCTGGATTGGGGCAAAATTTCGGCCTATGCCGCCAAAATGGGGCCCAAAAGCGATTATCCGACGGTGATTATCGGCGCCGGGCTGGGCGGCCTGATCTGCGGGGCCTATCTGGCCAAACAGGGCGTGCCGGTTACCGTGGTGGAGCAGCACAGCATTCCGGGAGGATATGCCACCTCTTTCGACCGGGCCGGCGGTAAATTCACATTTGAGGTGTCTTTGCACGGGACCTCTATCCATAACAACGGTGGAGAACGCATATTAAAAGAAATCGGCGTGCTCGAAAAAATCAATTTGGTTGAGCTTCCTGAGATTTACCGCTTGAAAACGCCAAAGCTGGACATTTCGGTTCCCCAAAGAGACCCGGAAGCCTATATCCGTATTTTAAGTGAGCATTTTCCGAGTGAAGCGGATGGCATTCGCGGATTTGTAGGGGAAATGGTCGGCATCGCCGATGAGGTCGACCGGTATAGCCGCAAAGGCGTATTTCTTAAGCTCTTCTTTCCGCTGCTGTATCGTAAAATGTGGAACGTACGGAATAAGACCCTTGCCGATCTCATGCAGGACTATGTCAAAGATCAGGAATTACAGGATGTTCTGGCGGGTTTGTGGGGATATTACGGTTTGCCGCCTAACAAACTTTCCGGGTTTTATTATGCCAATGCTACCGGGGGGTATCTCCGCAATGGATCCTATTATATCCGGCAGCGCTCCCAGGATTTGAGTGATGCCATCGCGGAGGTGATCGAAGAAAACGGCGGAAAGATCTTATATGATACGGCAGTAGACAGTATCCTGGTCGAAAAGGGAACAGTCCAGGGCGTTGGATTGTCAGGAGGCGAAACCTTGCCTGCCAGAGCAGTGGTCAGCAATGCCAGTGCCCTGGCTACCTTCGGGGAGATGATGCCGCCGGAAGCGGTGCCGCAGGATTATCTGAAACAACTGCAAGGCTATAAACCGAGTATTTCATCTTTTGTTGTATGGCTGGGGTTAAACCGCGATATCAGTGAAAAGACCGGCGCATTCAGCACCTTTGTATCCTCAAGCCTCAGCCCGGAGCAGGACTATCAAGCCAAAATAAATGGCGAGATCGAAAACGGGTCTTATGGAGTTGCAATATACGATAATATTTTCAAGGGATATTCCACTCCCGGGACCTCCACCCTGCAGCTTATTTTTCTTTGCGGTTATGAACCGTGGCGCAGGTTTGAATCGAATTATAGAACAGGCAATAAAACCGGATACCAGAAGGAAAAAGCACGCTGGACCGATATTCTGATCAAACGGGCAGAAAGAGATGTCATCCCGGGGCTGTCTTCGATGATCGAAGTTAAAGAAGCAGCTACCCCGTTAACCAACTGGCATTATACCGGCAATACCGACGGGGCCATTTACGGCTTTGAGCAATCCATGGACAATGCCTATATGAATCGAATCGAGAATCACACCCCGATCAAAGGACTCTATCTTGCCGGCGCCTGGGGCAATCCCGGCGGCGGCTATGCCGGTGCCTTTCGGAGCGGCGAAAAAACCTTTCGGGCGCTAATGGAAGAATGGGTATGAACGAGTTCACATCGCGACAGTACAACAACGACGAAGTCAACCGAATTATTCGGCGGGCCTTGAAACTAAAACAGGAGGATACGATCAGTCACCGGGATTTGGTCGACACCGCAGAGGAAATTGGAATTGATTCTCAACTCCTTGAAACCGCCATTAAACAGGAACAACGGGAATTTGAAAAAGAAAAATTCCGTAAGGCCCGGTTAAAACGCCGAAAGATAGGCTTCTACTCGAATCTGTGGAGTTACCTGATTGTTAATGGCGCCTTGTTACTCATTAACAAATTCACCCCGGGACCCTGGTGGTTTCAGTGGTCGGTTCTTGGCTGGGGAATTGGATTGGCATTTCATTTTAAGGCTATATTCTTCCCCCATAGCAAAAGATTTGAAATGCAGACAAGATCAAAGCATAATAGAGCCGGTTTCATGATGTGTCACCATAAGTGATTTCATGATCCCCTCTGATAACCATGTTGTTTTTTTTATGATAACAGAGTATTTAAAAAACCGTTTATGGCAAACCTTGAACGCTTACCAAAGCAAGATCAATAATCAATGGCACTCCATTTGTAATGAGTCGGATTGGTATGAAATCCATCAAATAACACATCACCAAAAAATCAGTCCTTGAATCCCTTATCTACACCTTTGTTTTCGATACCATTATTGCAGTTTTTTTGACAGCGATACATTTCGGAGATACATTTCTTATCAATTTTATCATCTCGCAGTGTATCGGTTTGTCCTGTTGTACCAGTGTTTTGACAGCCCTTTATTTTT
>JAJRVC010000535.1 GCA_024277475.1 Deltaproteobacteria bacterium | reverse complement strand
TCGCTTCTCCTCCGCCGTAATCTGCATGCGATCAACAGCTTCAATGCTGTCCCGAATCAGCCGCAATCCCATTTGATTGCAAAAAGGCATATCCGTAGCAAATACCATCTGGTCTAGACCGGCGAAAGCCCGCCCGCACTCGAGCGCAGCGGTGTTGCCGTTCACGGCCGTATCGTAAAAAAACCGCCGGTAATAGGTAAGTGCATTTTCTTTAAGGTAGATGTCCCGTTTCCCCATGCGCATTTCGTTGAAATCATCGTTCCAGTCGATACGTCCGGCCAGATACGGTATCAATCCCCCGCAGTGGTGTGTTACTATTTTCAGATCCGGTAATTTTTCCAGGACACCGCCATAAACCAATCGTGTCATAGCCAGGGCCGTGGCATAGGGCCATCCGAGTTTGGTCCAGACCCGGTATCGGGAGCCTGACTCGCCTTCATAATCCGGAAGGGTCATCTCCCGCAGGGGATGGATAAAAATGGGGCGATCCAGCTCAACCATTTTTTCATAAACGGGCATAAACTCCGGTGAGTCTAAGGGTTTCCCGTTGATATCCGTATAAAATTCCACCGCCCGAAGTCTTAAATCCTTAATAGCCCGATCTGCCTCGTTCACTGCGGCTTCGATATCGGTCAACGGCAGGCAGGCAATACCGGCCGCAAACCGATCCGGGTGATTATCTACCAGTACTGCCAGTTCATCATTGGCGATACGGCAAAGTTCAGCGGCAACCTCCGCCGGGGCAATGGAATAAACCGGCGGGGAGGCAATCGAAATCACCTGGATATAGTCATCAAAATTATCCATCACCCTAAATCGTGCATCCAGGTCCATCAGGGTCGGGATTGTTTTGGCATAACGGGCCGAATTAAGGGACATGTCTCGCCCGGTGACTTTTTGCTCCAGGGCGGCCTGGTATTTGGCCGGCAGGATATGAGTATAGGCATCGATGATCATTATCTTCTCTCTCCTTGTCAACTAAGACGAATAAGGTGTGACACCGGCGCTGACGATCATGCGTAGCGGGAACCGAATCACGATTGCCTCCTCCGGGCATTCCTGGCGGCAGGACCCGCAGTGCCAGCATTCGTCCGGATACTTTACAAAAGATTTTCCCTCCTGCTCGTCCATGTAAATAACGTCCAGGGGGCATGAATCTTCGCAGGTCCCACATCCGGTGCAAAGACCCTCGCTTATAACTGGCGGCATTGTTTTCTCCTTTCAATCATAGTTTAGCGGAACGAACTCCGCCCGGGCTCGACCTTCAGCGTTGCGGTTAACAGCAATTTGTCCCAACCACTTATGATCATCCGTTTCCGGAAAATCCATCCGGTAATGGCACTGGCCAAACCGGCTCTCCTCCCGGAAGAGCGCCGCCGTGATCATGCAGCGGGCCACAGTCAGCATATTATAGACTTCCTGGCTGCGGCACAGATCGTGGAACGTCTCGGCTTTTACCTGGTTTTCCCATTTTTGCAGTTCATCCAGCTTCTGCCAGGCGATTTTCATGCCCCAGGCCGAACGAACCGGTCCCATGCCTTCAGAAAGAATGCGCTGGAGGACATCTTCGTACTCCTGCCAGGACACCGTTCGGTTTTCTTCGAGCGGTGCAAAGACCCGTTCACGGATTTTTTTAACCTGGTTTTCCGAAACCGGCAGCATGTTTTTGTTTTTTGCAGCGGCATAGGCCGCCATTTTACGGCCCGCATGGATGCCGCTGGTGGTGGCCATATGCAGGCTGCGGCACTGGTCCGCTGAATTGCCGGCGGCAAAAAGGCCGGGGATATTTGTGGCGCAGTCCGGATCGATCTTAACGCCACTGCCGCAAACTTCATTGGGTCCGCCCTGCATTCCTTCCGAGGCCGCAATTTCCATAAGATCCTGGCTGAGGTCAATACCTTTTTGCTCAAAAAATTCCGGAAAAGTGTCCTTGTCGTATGCCAGGGTGGTGACCAGGTGCTGTAAGGCCGAGGCCTCCAGATGGCGGCAATCGATATAAACGGGCCCCCGGTGGGCTTTGAGCTCTCCCAGAACACCCTGCACCAGTTTGAAGCGGGGTCCTTTCATGCCCAGAGGATCATAGCGGTTCATGAAGTCTTCGCTCATGCCGTTGACCAGTTTGGCGCCCATGCCGACCAGCGCGTTTAACCCGGCCGCACTGAAACCGCGAGGCATTACGGTCATGCGCAAATATTCCACGTTGGCCAGCCGGACCCCGGCCCGAAAAGCCATGGCTTCGCTGTCGCCGGTATTGGCCGGGCACATCCAGCAGTTGAAACTCAACCCGCTTGGATTCTGGAAAAGCCGGTTCGTGCCCCCGGTAGCCAGCAGCACGGTTTTGGCCTGAACCACATAAAACGTCCCGCTGCGCAAGTGAAACCCCGCCGCACCGCAGACCTGGCCGTCATTGACCAGCAGATCGGCCGTAACCACCCGATCCAGTATTTTGCAGCCTGCCTGGCGGACCGCCCCCGCTAAAACGGGTTTCAAGCGCTTGCCGTTGAAGTTAATCCACCAGGGCCCCGGCTGGCCGTAGGACTGGGTACGGAAAAAGCTGCCATCCGACCGGCGCAGGCTGCAGCCGATATCATCAAAGCGCTGAATGGCGGTTTTTAGCTCAGTACAATAAACCTGTTCCACCACGGAAAGATCGGTGGCCCCCCTGGCACTGCGAGCCGTGAAATCCAGGTAAGCTTCACTGGTGTCCCACTCCGGCCCGGTTTCCAGATAGGCGGCAAAGTGGTCAATACCGCCGGCAAAATGCCCGCTGCGCTCTATGACGGCTTTATCCATGATGACCACTTCCCGGCCTGTTTCCCGGGCTGTCAGGGCCGCATTGAGGCCGGCGGCCCCGCCGCCGATAATCAAAATGTCCGTTTGCAATCGTTCTTGCTTCACCAAAATAATCTCCTATTTCATATTAAATCCTTGAAGCCCGCCCGACCTACCGTTTAAAACAACGGTTTAACAAAAAAGCTACCGCGGCTGAGTGGCAGCCTTTTTAATACGACCCAGCTTGATAAAGATCTCAACCTGCTTGGGCCAGCCATCTTCCAGAATCTTGGTGTATTCGGCACTACCTATATTCAGCGGCTGAAGCGCAAATTTCTTTGCCATATCTTTGAATTGAGGTGTGTCAACCGATTTGGCAAAGGCATCTTCCAGCTTTTTCACCACAACAGGGTCCATGCCGGCCGGTCCGTGAACCGAAAAATAGGTATCGTTGATATAGTTGTAACCCAGTTCCATAAATGTGGGAACATCCGGAAATTCGGCCATACGCTCTTTGGTATGCACGGCCAGCACCCGCAGCTGCCCTTGTTGAACCATGCTCACAAACTTGGGGCCCGAAGAGCAGGCATCCACATGACCGCCCATTACAGCCGTTATAGAGGGCATGGACCCTTTGTAGGGAATATGGATCCATTTAATCCCTTCTTTCTCGGCTGCGACTTCCATCGCTACGTGCATGGGTGTTCCGGTACCGGTGGTAGAGTATTTCACCTTGCCGGGATTTTTTCTGGCATAATCAACAAATTCCTGCCATGTCTTCCAGGGCGCATCGGGTTTGACAACAACACCGGAGGAAACGGCTGCGTAAGCAAAGATATGGGTAAAATCCGCAAGCGGCTTGTACGGAACCTTGCGTTGAACGGGTATCCGAAAAATGCCGGTTGATGTTCCAGCGGATAATGTGTATCCATCCGGTTTTTCGTTGGCTAAAACACCCAGCGCAACGGTCCCCCCGCCACCGGTTTTATTAATCATCACAAAAGGTTGACCCAGTATTTTTTCGGCTCCGGCTGCCAGTACACGGGCACTGGAGTCCATCGAGCCCCCCGCTGAAAATGGGATATACATGGTAATGGGTTTCGTGGGGTAATCCGCCGCCAAGACATTTATCCCTGCAATTAGACTGAATACAGCCGACACAATAACTGAAAGTAAAACCATGATCCTTTTTTTTCTTAATGTCATTTTCTATCCTCCTTTTGTTTGGTTATCTTGCACCCGAGCGTTTGTGGTGCCTGCGCATGATTCCAAAAATGGAAATAAGCGTCAACAGCAGGAACCCCAGGGCAATCGGCCGGGTAACAAAAATGATTAACGAGCCTCCGGACATAAGCAGCGACTGCCTTAAGGCTGTTTCGCCGATGGGGCTCAAAATAAACGCGATCAAAAGGGGTGCCGTCGCAAACCCGAATTTGATCATAATAAAACCGACCATACCGAAAAAAACCATAATACCGACATCGAACATGGAATGCTGGATGGCATAGGAACCCACCACGCAGAAAATAAGCACAATCGGAAACAGAACACCCCGGGGTACTTTGCTTAAATAGGCCGCATACTTCATGGCGATAGTTCCGATAATAAAATAAACAACGTCACAAATGATAAAACCCATAAAAATGGCATAAATGATTTGGGCGTGCTCCTGAAAGAGTAAAGGACCCGGAATAAACCCCTGAATCATAAAGGCTCCCATTATGACGGCTGTAATGATATCTCCGGGAATACCCATCGTCAGCAATGGAATAAATGTAGCACCGACCACGGCGCTGTTGCCGGATTCCGAGGCCGCAATTCCTTCCAGTGATCCGCGGCCGAATTTTTCGGGATTTTTTGAGGCCCGTTTGGACTGGGCATAGCTCATAAAAGAAGCGATACCCGTCCCGATGCCGGGAATGATCCCGATGCCGGTTCCAATGATGGTACCACGAATGATCGTGCGTAACGATCGTTTGAATTCAATCCAGGACACGCGGTTGTCGGCAGGATCGGTGGAATGTCTGATGACGAACTGATCATCGTAGGTTACGGATTTTTTTCCCAATTGAAACAACACCTCGGAAAGTGCAAAAAGACCAATCAACAGCGGAATGAGGGATATGCCACTGTCGAGCTCCGCGATATTGAAAGATAAGCGCCGGGTTGTCATAATCGGATCAAGTCCTACAGTGGCCAGCAATAACCCCAGTGCCCCGGAAATAAGCCCCTTAATGACTGATTTACCGGCCACACCGGCTACGATGGTTAACGAAAAGCCAATCAGCATGGCAATCTCGGGAGGGCCAAACTTTAGAGCGACGGTGGCCAATGGCGCCGCCACCGCGATCAGCACCAGATCCGAACTAAAATCCGCTAAAGTTGACGAATATTTAGCCATTTTAAGCGCCTTGACGCCCTTGCCCTGCTTCGTCAAGGCATAGCCGTCCAGTACGGTGGCGGCCGAAGCCGGTGTCCCCGGGGTATTTAACAGGATGGCTGTTATCGACCCCCCGAATATGCCACCCTTATAGGCTCCTACCAACAGCATGATAGAGGTTACAAAATCCATATCAAATGTCATCGGCAAAATCAGGGCCACCGCCATAGTGGCCGTCAGCCCCGGAATGGCGCCGACCACCAGTCCGAGCGAAGACCCGACAATGATGGCCAGGATATGCTCCCAATGTAAAATGATCCCGACTCCGGAGATGAGATTCTCTAACATATCAATCCAAACCTATTCAAAAATTAAGCCTTTTGGAAGATGCACTTGCATAACGAAGTAAAAAAACAAAAACACACTCCCGGTCACCATCATCGAAATTAAAACCACATGGAGCGGTTTTTTTATATCCTGCAGCACTAACAAAACTGCTAATATCAGTACTGTTGCAATCAAAAAACCAATATACTTCATGGCAAAGACGTATAGAACAATCAGCAGAGCCGACTTATAGGCGTTGAGTTCTTCTGCAGAACTCAGCCACTCCTCTTCATCTTCATGGATCACCGTTTTTTGGGGTTGCAATAATGCGGAAATGGCAAGCAAGCAAGCCAGGGCAGCGATGAGCCAGGTTGCCAGATCGGGAAAAAAGGCCGGAGACAGACTGGCCACTTCGAATTTTTCCTCCATATCGATGTAATTGGGAATTACATAGAATATAATTGCCAATGACGTAACCAATATGGAAACGGCGGTTATTATTTCCCTTTTGCGGTCCTGCACGCCGGCCTCCTTAGACATTTCTTTCAGGTGTAAGCTTTGACAATCTCGTAAAAAGTCAAAATTATTAAATTATTATCCTATAATCTATTGTAATTATTAAATATATTATTTTATTTTTATGTTTTTATGCCTTTTTGCGGCCATATCAAGCTTTTTCAGATTCATGAATGGTTGTCCCGGTCGGAAAAAATAAATACGGCCTTTTGATGCCTCCCGGAGTTAATAAAAAACTGAACGGCTAGGAAATTGTCAAATCTTGCATGTAGTTTTTGAAGCCCTGGGTCAAATGGTTTTCATTCACTTTTTTCAACGCAATGGCATTACTTTCTTTCAGACAGCGCACGATGTCGCCGTGTTCCTGAATCGTAATTTTCATTCGATCGGCATGTCCGACGATATAATGCTGCCATGTATGCGATCGTTTTCGAAGTTGATCGATCATCTCCACGACAATCGCATTCCCGCAAACTTGAAAAATTTCCTGATGAAACAATCTATTTGCTGCCATTATGCCCTTGAGCTGTTCATCGGCAACCGCACTTTCAAAGGCCTTTTGGTAGGTAACAACGCAGTCAATCTCCAAACCGGACCTGTTTTGCATGGCCAAATCAATGGCATAATTTTCCAGCAGCACCCGGGTGTTGTAAATATCTTTCATCTCTTTTTTGGAGGGTTCGGCAACCAGGGCGCCGCGGTTGGAAAAATGTTGGATGAGGTGTCTGAATTCGAGTTCCAGCAGAGCCTTGCGGATGGTTCCCCTACTGGCATCATATCGTTCGCAAAGGTCTTTTTCGACCAACCGTTCGCGCGGTCTGAAAAGACCGGAGATAATATCAAACTCCAATCGTTCGAGGGTTTCAAGGAAATCATTTTCAGGGGAATAAGGCATACTTTCGTCTCAAGCTACGCCGTCATCTAAACAATAAATTGGAACAAAAACCGGTTGGATGATTCTAAAATTAAATTTTTAAATATAAATTTTAATAAAATGTCGCCATTTTTGCTAATATTATTGTTAACAATATTTATGGTACAAGTGTCAAGCTTTTTTTTTAATATTAATTGCCTTTTTACGGAACCATCAGGGGTATTTGGGGGCATTATATTATTGTCCCACTCGGGGAATGGGAGAAAATCCTCGCCTTTAGGCGAACACTTTAGTTTAATATGTCCAACATTTCAGGATTCAAGTAAAAACATAGTCGATTTTTTCACAACCCCTTGAACCATCGAATCCTTGAATCCTCGAACCCCAAGCCATCGGCTTCAGCCGATGGTAGTTGACTTAAAGCTTGCCCATACAGGCGGATCCTTGGGTTTGGGCCTCTTGCCGTAAAAAATATCGTCCATGGCAGTAAACAGCCGTCTTGAAATCATATTGCGGGATACCAGTTTCTTGATAACGTGATGGGGAAACGTGCCGGCATGGCTCCAGGGACATACGCGCATGCAAATGTTGCAGCCGGTTCCAACCCTGCCCCAATACTCGAAGCATGTTTCGGCGTTCAACTTCCAGCGCCGGGTGCCGTTGGCAACGATTTGCTCCCCCGCGGGTATGGACCGGGAAGGACAACAGACAGCGCACTTTTTGCAGGCCCGGCAAAAATCCTCAACCCCGATATCAACCGGCCGGTCCGCTGTCAGGGGCAAGTCCGTTGTCACGGCCCCCAGGCGCACCCGGGGTCCGTATTGCCGGGTGATGAGATAGCCGAATCGGCCCAGCTCTCCCAAACCCGCATCCACTGCCAGCGGTACGAGCAATGCATCATAATTTCGCAGATGATTTGCGGTGGCGGGGTAACCGAGGTTGCCGATAAAGGCCGCCAGCTGGGTGGCGATAAAAGCACCCCGGGAATATTGCAGCTGACTTTCAATTGAAGAAGGCGTGTGGGGAGCGGCGGCCGTCATTTCAAAGGACATTTCCATGGTGAACACAATCGCATATTTATGGGGTAAACTGATTTCCTTGCCCCAGTCTCCCCAATTTTCGTGATAAATTTCCCCCCGATTAGAATAGGTCCAAAGCGAATTTATTTCACAAATACCCACCAGATCGGCTCCGAGATGCCTGGCAAACCCTTTGACCCGCTCTGTGGCTTCCCGGGAGCTTAGCACGACGGGCTCACCTTTAAAGCCATCGTGGGTCGGAGCGGAAGCCCCGTCGTCCGTCGCAACTCCATATCCGGCGGTTTGCAGATCTGAAAATTCTCTGCGGACCCGGGGTGTCGTGATATCAGGGGTGGAAAGGCAATAAGGAAGCAATCCGGTTGCCCGGGACATCGCCAGATTGGGTTTTTCATGGGGCCTGTCGATAATACCCGGTGTGCCGACCGGTCCGCCCAGCTTGCGTCTTCTCGCATCAATTTCTTTAAGCTCGGGGTGTTCGCGGTAAAAAAGTTCATACTGGGCTGAAGCGGGGCGAAGCGAGCGGTTGCGGGAAAAGACCGTCAGGCGTTCATCAAATCGTTTTACTTCTCCGGCAATAAAGCCGTCTGTGCCGGCCAATGCCCTGGGATTTGAAAAAGTCTTTACCGCCAATAGCACCGTTGCCAGGACAATTAGGAGGGTGCCACCGATCAAAAATT
>JAJRVC010000534.1 GCA_024277475.1 Deltaproteobacteria bacterium | reverse complement strand
TAAAACAAGGTCAAAAAAAACCGACCGCATTCTTTTGGAGGCGGTTTCTCCGTCACCGAAAGTTTCAATGTCGTAACGATTTGGCCCCAAACCCCGCCGGATTGCCCGGCAGGCAATCGGCTCATCATCGATGATCGCCACTCGCAGCCGTTCAGATCGATCTTTTAGTTGCATGGCCCGCCTTAACAGGAAAAAAACGGTTTGTATTTAAAATCATATCCGAGGATGCCAAATTGTTGCATATCGCAACATTTAAGATGTTTTTTGTTACATATCATAACCTACCAAAATTTAAAATGTTATTTTCTTTTTGGATTGAAGCGTTACAAATAGCAACACATCATCTCCTTTTTAGATAGGCATCTCTTTTGATATAAAACTATATAAAAACATATAGTTATAAAATTATTCGGCAGATGGCATGACAATTGCTTTAAAAAAGAGACAAAACCACATTGCAGGAGGCGAAATAATGTTCAATCTAAAAAACATAATTTACAAATTCGAGAGGCTATTGACGGCCGTTACATTTGCCGAAGCGGGAGAAACAGATAGCGCTTTAGAAATTATGAAAGAAAAACCGGTCAACAGAAGCAAACGTAAAGCGACCAAAATCAGAAAGCGAATCGATCAGCGACCTGTTCTCAGAGCCTAAACAGGAATCCACAACCCCAAAGCGAATTATAATAATGGAAAAAGTACTCCTCGCCATTGAGGGCCTTGCGCCTGACCGCAGCACATTCAGCTATGCGCTGGCTCTTTGCAAGCGTATGCGCGCTGACCTGGATATCCTTCAGATCCTGAGCCCGCGCAGCTACGGAAAATATCTGAAAAAAGTCAAGAAGGGCGTCCGGCATGCCAGAAATGTATTCGAAAACGCCATGGTTGCCGTTACTTTCGCTGAGGCCGGACAGCATGATATTGCCGAGCAGATAAAAAAGCAGGCTTACGACAACCTATATCATTTGATCCCGGAGCCGGAGAGAGACGGTATCTCGTATCACTTGACGCTGAAATCCGGAAATCCCGGTGAGGAAATCGTTCGCTATGTCTGTGATCATCGGGATGTGGTCCTGACCATCTATGATGCTTCCGGGGTCAAAAATGAACAAGAATGTCTGCCGGGGGGGAAAAAGGACGGGATTCCACAGATCGCAGAAAAACTCCCCACGCCCTTGGTCCTCAAAAAAGGATGCAATCCGGCGGGACCAAAACCTCGACAAGGAGGAACATTTTAAATGGCAAAAATTTTCGACAAATTTAAAAACAGGGTGCGAAAGATCACTGGGCGAATGAACCGATACCAGGAGGCCATTACGTTTTCTGAGGCAGGCCAGGCAGATCATGCTCAACAAATATTACTTGAAAAAGAAAATCAACAGGGTCTGGGAAAACTGCTGGTGGTTGGCCGTGAGAGTGTTTTCAATAAAGAGGTAATCGATTATGCCCTGGATATGGCCCGTAGACTTTCATACGAAATTTTAGCTTTGAATACGGCCCCGCTGACATGCGAAACCTTTAATCTGTTGCCTGCAGAGCGCAGTAAGATCTGTCGGGAATTCAGCGCCCTAACAGAGAAAAATATCAAATATTTTAAACAGGAAGCCGAAAAGCGGTCAATTCCGTTTACGCATGTGATAAAGTTCAGCGAGAAAGATCGGGCCCTGGCTGAAATCACCAGGGAATTCAGCGACATCGAGTTTGTAGTATCGGATGCTGAAGGGGATCGGGCCGTTGAGCAGGTTGCACAAGGTGAAAGACCCAAACAGGAAATCTACGTCTATTCCATGGTCTAAAACAGGTAGACGCGGGTTTTAAAAAAATCAGAATATCCGGCTGCCAAGGGCCAGACCGCAGCGGGATGTTCTGTTTTTTTATTTTGACTTTTCCTTTATCATTCTTTATGGAATGCTTCCCAAGGTGCACCTATGATGATAAAAAATTTCTTGAAACTCAATTCATAAGCCATCCCGACCTGTCGGGATGAGAATTTAAAAGGTTCGTTACCGCGAGGGCATGTATCAAGGGTGCAAATCTGATCGATGCCGGCGACTTATGAATTGATGCACATAGATTTAACTTTTTACACCGGTTTTGTTCCACGGATAATGAATACCGAATACCCAGTACCACCTGATTGAATATCGCTCAATTAGGGTCAGATACCCGTAGATTGAAATAAAAACAGGATAAAATTTAGAGGATACATTACGGGAATTTTCACCGTTGATGGAAGAACGGAAACTCAGTCCAGGCAGGAGGATACAGCAGATGGATGCCCATTTTTTTTTCGGATTGGCACTTATTTTTTTTGTTTTTTTTCTGTGTTTCCGGTTCAGAAAAGAGAATAAGAAAAAGTGACAACCGGCTGCGATGATCGTCGGCCGCTAATGACAACTGATACGGCAATTAGGAAAAGAATTGAGGAGCAGTGTACATGACACCTGAGATAGTGCTGACCATGATCGTGTTGGTTTTTGTGATTGTCCTTTTTATTTTTGAATGGGTGCGGGTGGATGTTGTCGGAATTATCATGATGGTGCTGCTGCCCCTTGTGGGCTTGATCTCACCGAAAGAAGCCTTCGTCGGCTTGAGCAGCAATGCTGTATGTTCCATCATCGCCGTCATCATCATTGGAGCCGGACTCGACAAGACCGGCGTGATGAATCAGGTGGCAGGCCCCATCATCAAGCTGGCCGGCAACAGCGAAAAAAGAGTTATGATCCTGATATCGGGAACCGTCGGAATAATTTCCAGCATGATGCAAAATATAGGTGCGGCTGCACTTTTCCTTCCGGCCGCACAGCGTATCGCCAAACGCATGGAGGTGCCCGTATCCCGCATCCTGATGCCCATGGGTTTTTGCGCCATCATCGGCGGCACCATCACTCTTGTGGGCGCCAGCCCCACCATTTTGTTAAACGATCTCATGGTTCTGGGAACCGAAAAACTGGAGCCTTTTGGGCTGTTTACCCAGACGCCCATCGGGATCTGCCTGCTGGTCAGCGCGATTCTGTATTTCACGCTGTTCGGAAAATTGGTTCTACCTTCCGCCGAAGGTGAAGCCGACCGTGGCGTTACCGCATCCCTACTGGAAGCTTACAGCCCCCTGGGAACCGTTTTTGAATTGCACGTCTCTGATAATTTTAAAGGTCCTAACTCCTTGGAAAAACTGGCGATGCGGGAGCGTTTTTTAACAACCGTGGTGGCCATCAACCACGCCGCCAAAAAAGAAAAAATGTTTGTTCCCCACAGCACCACTACGATCAATCCCGGAGACGATATCGCTGTAGTCGGCAAAGAAAAAAATATTCGCGCCCTGGCCGCTGAGTATGGATGGCAGATCAAAGAGGGGCTGGAAGTATTTTCCGAAAGTCTGTCCCGGACCAACGCCGGAATGGCGGAAACCATTGTTTCCCCCCGCTCGGAACTGATCAATAAAACCCTGAGTGAAATCCATTTCAAAGAGCTTTACGGTGTCAACCCCGTCGCCTTGTCCAAGGGCCGCAAAATTTTCTATAGCGGGCTGACCGGCATCTCCCTGGAAATGGGTGATACACTGTTGCTGCAAGGGCCGTGGGAACGATTTCACATCTTAAAAAACCGGCCGCAACCCCGTGCCCTGAGTTTTGCAACTCCGCTGGAGGGTGAAATCCTGCGGCCGCAAAAAGCCAAACTGGCCTGTACCTGGCTGGCGGTGGCCCTGTTACAAATCACTATTTTCAAGGTCCAGCTTTCAGTGGCTTTGATGTCCGGAGCCCTGGGTATGATTATCACCGGGGTGCTTTCTATCGATGAGGCCTACCGGGCTGTTGACTGGATGACTGTTTTTCTGCTCGCCGGGCTCATCCCCCTGGGTATTGCTTTTGAAAAAACGGGCACGGCAGCTTTGATTGCCCAGAATATTCTGGCTTTAATCGGCAGGCCCAGCCCGATCGTGCTACTGGCGGTGGTGGGTGTGATGACTTCCTTTTTCACTCTGGTAATCTCCAACGTGGGCGCAACGGTACTGCTGGTGCCGTTGTGTATGAACATGGCTGTCATGGCGGGCGGGGGGCCCCGCATGGCTG
>JAJRVC010000533.1 GCA_024277475.1 Deltaproteobacteria bacterium | reverse complement strand
TTTCAAACAGCGAATATCAGGCGATAACCGATAAGGATTCTACCGGTCGGCCTTTTGTCTACTGGTACAATCAGACCATGGACACCGGCACGATTACACTCTGGCCGGTTCCGGATACGGCTGAAATAATCTCGGTAACAATGCTGCAACCGTTGACAAATCCTGATGCGCTCACCGATGACATTTCATTCCCTCCTGAATATGATGCCATGATTAAGTGGACATTGGCAGTCGAACTTTTTCCAGAATACGGCCTGCCGGTGAATCCTGATGTTGCTGCATTGGCTTCGGCGGCAATCAACCCGGTAATTTCAAAAAATACAGCGGCACAGATGGTGCCTGTTGTTGACCTCGGCCTTCCGGTTGGTCGGTCCTCATACAACATAAAGACAGGATAATGATTCTAAAGGGTTTCGTAGGCGGGGCATATGAGGGGCGATCGGATTATATAAATCCACAAACCTGCGTAAATCTGTTCCCGGTCGTGGACAAGACCGGAGGGAAAAACGTAATTAACCTGATTGGTACCCCTGGGCTTATCTCAAAGTCAGCTTATGCAAATTCTCCGGTTCGCGGGATAATCAGGGCCAGCGGAACTACATACGTTGTAACAGGCAACAATTTTCTATCATTCGACGGGACCAGTTATTCACTGCTGGGGACACTCTCTTCAACAACCAGTAACCCGGTGACCATGGAGGAAAACGGGGTGCAGGTGATGATAGTTGACGGAGAGCTTGGATATATCTACTCCATCGGCGGCGGAACTTTCGCACAAATATCAGATGCAGACTTTCCAATCCCGTCTGCGCTCACCTATCAGGACGGTTATTTCATCGTCAGCAAGGCCGATTCAGACGAGTTCTACATCTCAGCACTCTATGACGGCACCGCATGGGATGCGTTGGACTTCGGATCAGCAGAATCAAGTCCTGACGAGGCGGTAACGCTCATTTCAGACCACAGAGAGTTGTGGATCTTCGGCGAGAAAACAACTGAAGTTTTCTATAATTAAGGAAACGCAGATTTTCCATTTGAGAGAATAGGCGGATCAACCCAGGAAATAGGGTGCGGCGCAAAACATTCTGTTTCCCAGGGAGACAACACTCTTTTCTGGCTCGACAACAGGGGTTTCATTGTCAGGGCCAACGGATACACGCCGGTAATTATCTCAACAAGAAACATAGAGTACCAGTTTTCAAAATATTCAAAAACGAGTGATGCCGTTGCATTCTGCTATGATTTTGACGGGCATGTGATGTATCAAATCACGTTTCCTTCAGCCGGGAAAACATGGGTCTTTGACGTGTCGAACGGAATGTGGCATGAACGCTCTTCTTTTCTCGGATCGTCATATACCGGTTCTGTCGGCCGTCACCGAGCCAACTGTTACGCGTGGGACGGAGAAAAACATATTGTAGGCGATTATGACAACGGAATGCTCTATTACCTTGACATTGACACTTATACTGACGGAGGTGAGCCGATAATCCGCGAGCGCACGTTCCCGATAATTTCTTCAGAAAATACCAGGATCTTTTTTAGATCACTGGAGATTGATTTCGAGCCAGGTACCGGGTCGCTTATCAACAGTCTGGCGGCAATGCTGCAATGGTCAAACGACGGCGGAAAGACGTGGGGCAATGAGCTGTGGCGACGGGCAGGGAATATTGGAGAATACCGGACATGGCTTGTCTGGCACAACCTCGGGAGCGCAAGAAACAGAGTGTTTAAGCTTATGATCAGTGATGATTTTAAGGTGGTTATCGCAGGTGCATATATCGGCATGGTTCGGGGGCGTAACTGATGAGTTCTGTTCAACCCCCTCCACTTAGAGAGCAGCTTTTGATCAGCGGAAAGATGACCGCTGCATGGGAGTCGTGGTTCAACAAGATTGCAAAATTTTCTTTTCAATCAGCTGTTGCAACAGACGGTTATTTAGTCAATAACGGCGGCACAACTTTTTCCAGGACATTCACTTCATCCGGCTCAACTATAACACTTACAAACCCGTCAGGAACGGCAGGAAACACAAACCTCGAAGTTTCTGACGCTTTTTTGTATGGGGGAGTGGCCGGGACAGTAAATGAGATCACGGTCGCTGACGATGGTGATGGGACAATAACATTGTCAATGTCTGCTTCCTACTTTTCTAACAGGATAGCCGGGACAACAGGAGAGATAACAGTTACTGATAATGGCGATGGAACAGTAACGCTTTCTATCCCAGACCCGGCCACACTTGATGAGCTCAATATCACAAAAGACATTTCACTTACAAGCACGACAAATTCAAATCAGCTTGGTCTGATAAAAAAGGGAACCGACAGGTTTATTCATGATTTCAACTATGGCGATAACGGCACAGTAATCACAAAAGGAAAGAATATATTCCTCGGTCTCGGCAGCGGAAACCTGACCATGGGAGCAACTGCTACTTCGAGCGATGATGCAAGCTATAATGTGGCAATTGGTGACTCAACGTTTCAGGCAAATATAATAGGTAAATCGAATTGTTGTATCGGTTATAATTCGATGAACTCCAATACCGAGGGCGGCGGTAATGTCGCTATCGGGTATGTTTCTCTTGAACTGCTTACGACCGGAGATAACAATGTTGCTATCGGAGGATATGCGCTCAGCGATAATGTGACGGGTTCTGGAAATGTTGCAATCGGGCACTCGGCCCTGAAAGTAGTTAACAGAAGCAATAATGTTGCCATTGGGCAGGGATCACTTGCCGCCAGTTTGTCAGATCAGTCAAACGTCGCCATAGGCCAGGAAAGTCAACGTCGGTGTAATGGTGGTGAGAGTAACACTTCTATCGGTCGGCAGTCACTTTATTCTAATGTGACCGGAGATAACAATACTGCTATCGGGTTCTACGCGGGTCGGTATATTTCAGATGGCTCCACGGCAAATGATACCTGTAGTAACTCTATTTTTATAGGACGAAATGCGTATCCATCGGCAAACAGCGAGACGAATCAAATAGTTATAGGATATGCTGCAACAGGGCAGGGCTCTAATTCTGTAACGCTCGGGAATTCGAGCATTACAAAAACTCTGCTCCGGGGTGATGTCGAGCTTGACTCTGGTGGCTTGCAGCTAACCACTACTTCAGCTAGGCCGGCAGCAGGAGCAGCGTATCGTGGAATGATGTGGATAACGCAGGGTGGAGCTGGTGTCGCTGATACCACAGAAGTTTGTCTCAAATCAGCTGCAGATACATACAGTTGGGTAACCATAGCAACAGGATGATTTGAAAATGGCTGAATACAAAATAAAGAAATTCAGAGAAAACGACGAGGAAAAAAGCCTCATCACCGAGACAATAACAGAAACAGTTGAACGCACATATACCGTTGAGGATATGCGGCGGCGGATAAGAGACATTGACGAAGAAGTGAAACAGCAGTTAAAATTCCGAGAGAAGCTGTCCACTAGGATGAATGCTCTTCTCGTGGTTATTGATAATCACAAGAAACAAATGAAGCTCAAGGGTAAATAATGATTTACACAATATCGCTCTGTAACGTGTGCTACAAAAAAATACCTGCCACCATATCGAACGAGGGCGGAAAAGCAGTCATGCGTAAAGAATGCGACGTTCACGGCAAGCAGAGGGCTGTTGTCGATCCATCGTTCCAGCATGTTTCAAATTTCTATAAGCACGGAACGCTTGGGAACAATAATTCTATTATCATTCATGTTGAGGACTCGTGCAACATGAAATGCCCATGGTGCTATTACGACGGCGGACTGGAGCCGAAGCATGACGAGATATGGTATCACCAGTTGCTCTGGGATATGTACAAGGGATTTTCCCTCATGCAGTCCGGAGGGGAACCTACAATAAGGCCGGACTATATTGAATTCACCAAAAAGCTACACTGGCTCGGGTGGAACCCGTCAACGATCACAAACATGCTCAGGCTCGGGGACGAGGAGTTTTTCAAGTCTACATTGCATGAGGCATGGGTAACTGGAAAAAATTACAGGTTCGCAATGTCGTTCCAGCACCCGAAGAATTACGGGAAAAAAGAGCTGGAACTTAAAAAGAAAGCACTGCAGAATATCAAAGATGCCGGACTTAAAGCATCCTGCGTGATGTTTTCAATTCAGAGCCTGGACGAGCTTGACTTCATTTACGATTTTTACAATGAGACACGAGAGCTTTATTCGATGCTCAGGGTAAGGACAATGTTCCACAATTGGGGTAACAAGGGCAAGAAGGATATCTTTCTTTCCGATCTGCACACTGCTTTTCTTGACAAGTTTTCAGATTATTGTCCGGTCCAATCAAACAGGATAGAGCAGAGCAATATTTATTGCTTGTACATGGAGACGAACAAGGGAGGTGATGTTTCGCTTGCCTCTGCTCCGACAGTAGAGAACCTTGATTATCATATCTGCTCAAGGCCGGTTTATATGCTCGGTCCTGACATGAGGTGTTATCCTGTGCCAATTGCCCAGATAGTCAACGAAGGAATATCAGCCGGATGGAAAGACGGCTACAGGATAATGGAGGTTGGAAAATGTATGTAGCAGCGGCAATCGTAGTTGCTGGGGTCGGCGGGGCACTTATTGCATCAAACGCGGCAGGTGATGCGGCAGACGCGCAGGCACAGGCAGCAGCGGCTCAGGGTGATGCGGCAACAAGTGCCGCGTATTTGTCCTCTCAGGCACAAATAGAGGCGGCAAATATACAGGCGGCGGCGGCCAGGGATGCCGCAAACGCACAGGCTTCAGCGGCAAGGGATGCTGCCAGAATGCAGTCTGAAACGGCCAGGAATGTTGCAGACATGCAACAGCAGCAATACCAGCAAACGAGAACAGACTTGTCGCCGTGGAGAACAGCAGGGGTGACTGCCAATAATAAACTGGCACAGCTTGTGGCTGCAGGGCCGGGGAAATTTGAAACGTCCCCAGGGTATCAGTTCAGGCTTTCAGAGGGAAATAAAGCTATTGAACGTAGTGCAGCGGCAAAAGGAATGGTGCTAAGTGGGAGGAACATAAAGGCTATTGACAGATTCTCTCAGAATTATGCTACCCAGGATTATGATAATTTCCTCCGTAGGTACTACGCCAGTCTCACGCCATGGCAAAATATGTCTGCGCTTGGCCTTTCTGCTGCCGGAACTACATCATCAGCAGGGGCAAGCGCTATTAATGCTGCCGGAAACGCTCTAATGTCCGGGGCAAACGCCGGGGCAAACTCGTTAATATCCGGGGCAAACGCCGGGGCTCAGGGAACCAATGCGGCAGCTGCTGCAATTGCCGCTGGCATTGCCGGGGCGGCAAACTCTCAAGGTCAGGGAATGCTCGGTGCCGCTGATGCTTACAGTGCAGCTCAGGATGCAAGGGCATCAGGCTACATCAACCAGGCGAACGCATTGGGCCAGGGCCTAAACAGCATCGCGAGCGGCCTTGGTTATTTTTATGGGAATAATCAGACAACTCCAGTTTCATCGGGTGGCGGTTCGCTCGGTGGCGCATGGTCACAATATTAAGGGATAGTTATGGCACAGCCACGATTAATAGTAGCCGACCCGGCAAATGCTTTCGCCCGTGGAAGGGAAAATGCGCTCAGAGCAAACCTTCTAGAACAGAACGCATTGCAGAGAAAAAAGGATAATACCTGGAACAACCAGGTGAGGGCCAGAAAAAGAAAAGCATGGACCATTGAAGACAGGGACAAAGAATTATTGTCAAAAATAGACCTTGTGAAGCCGTATACAATGAACAAGGAGGCAATCTCTCAGCTTTCACCAGACAGGCAAGCGCAAATCCTTGAATATTACGCCAAAAATGACAAGCGAGAACGTGAACGGCATAAAGAGTTCGGAAAATTTTCAATGGAGCTAGGAAAGAGAGTCCTTCCTATGGTCAAGGGGCCGGAGAGCTATGCTCTCGCAAGGAAGGCTATTCTCGACGCAACCATGCGTTCTGGTCTTGTTTCAGAGCAGGAGATAAAGGATCAGCTCTTACCTGCATTCCCGGAAGAATATAATCAAGAATGGGTGCAGAGTCGGCTGGCGGTTTACGGGTACCAACCAGAGAAGCCTGATTATCGGACTGTATCCCCTGGGACACAGCTTTATAAGGACGGGAAGCTTGTTGCCACAAATCCGAAGCATACTGGCAATGATATCACTGAACAAGATCTTACACCTGATGCCCTGGACAACATCGCTACTCGTTATAATATCGATGGAACTCTACCGCCTCTTGGCATGAAGGCAGGCCCTATAAGAAAAAAAATACTCAACAGGGCCGCTGAACTACTCAAGGGCACAGGCATGACTTCAGAAGAGGCAAGGATATTTCAGATTGGAACATCTGTTAATAAAACTGCGCTTGCCCAACTTAAAAAGCAAAAGACAATAGTCGGTGCATTTGAGAAAAACTTTGTAAAAAATGCAGATTTAGCCATGGGGCTTTCAAAGAAGGTTGACCGTTCAGGTGTGCCAATTGTGAACAAGTGGGTTAATGCCGGGAAACGATCAATAGCCGGTGATCCAGAAATTTCAGCTTTTGACACATCATTAAAGGCTGTGGTCAATGAGTATACAAAAATTATTTCCGGCTCAATGGGGAATACACAAATGGCAGAAGGTGAGGTGAAAAAGGTTGAACGACTTTTAAATGCTGCCCAAACCCCTGAACAGGTGGAAGCTGTTATTGCGTTCATGAAACTCGAAACCCAAAACAGAATGAAAGGCTTTGATGAGCAGGAAAAGGAGCTGGTTCATGGCATGAAATTACCATCAAGAGAAAGACAGCAGGTTGGAAGTAATAATCAAGAACCAAGCCAAGGTACTGCACCTCCAAATGCAGCGTTCGGCGGCGTAAACCCGGAGACTGGACAAATGGAATACTTTGACTCCCAGGGGAATAAAATATAATGCCTGCGCTCCCGGAATGGGCCAAACCCATACGCCAGCAAGATCAAGCACCAGCGCCTGTGCTCCCGGAATGGGCCAAACCTATTGAACCAACAAGTCAGGCCATTAATACTATCCAACCTGAGCAACCGGCATCAGAGAAAGGATTTCTCGGCGGAGTGGCCGGTGATATTTCTAGACGTTACGAAAAAACGAAAGAAATGGTAGGGCGTAGGACAGAGGATGGAATAGCAAGTGGAATCTTTAATGCTCCAGGGACGGTTGGACTTGCCGCCGGGCAGGTTGCCGGGGCCGGGGTTGATATTACCGGCAGGGCGATAAAGGAGGCATATATAGACTTCACTCCTAAACAGATCCAGGAGGCTGTATCAGCAGGGGTCGAAAATATCTTGGGTACCGACATCGGAAAAACAGGCCTGGCCTTGCTGAAGGAAGGGCGTACAAGGTATAAATCGTTTGCAAAAAAATACCCTGACGCCGCTATGGCAATTGAGGGCGCTCTGAATATGTGGGCACTGAGCGGGGTTGGTTCGGTAAAAAAATCGGTATCGAAAGAAACAGGCGCAATGACCACTGATATTTTAGCATTAAGGAATGCTTTAAATCCGAAACGGCTTGATATCAAATTGTCAAAGACTGTAAGGCATGGAATAAATAAATCAATTCGCCCTACAGTGGTGGGGAAAAGGACATATCGTCAAGCTGAGAAATATTATTCAAATGCCACACGGGCAGTAGAAGAAATAATAAATCAAAAGGATAAAATAAAACTTTTTGACGAATCAGGATCAGTTGTTACCGGAAAACTTCCGAAAAGCCTGGATGACTTTTCGAGAGCTATTGACGAAACAAAAAGAATCGTTTTCTCAGAATATGACGATCTTGCAAAACTTACTGGTTCAGATTCGACTGTTGACTTAATACCAATCGCAAAAGAATTAAAGAAAGTTGCAAAAAGTAAGACTCTGAATGACCTTTCCCCGGAAATATCTTCGTATGCCAGTAGCCTTGCTGATAGCCTGTTGAAAAGAGGGAAATATACTGCAGGTGAAGCGCAAGATGCAATCGCGGCATTAAACGGAAAATTGGAATCGTTTTACAAAAACCCGAATTATTCAGCTGCAGCAAAGGCGAATGTTGACGCGGTGGTGATCAATAATCTCAGGAAGCAGTTGAATCACACGATAACGAAGGCAACCGGAAAAGAATATTCAGCCCTGAAGAAGAAGTATGGCGCTTTGAAATCAATAGAAAGAGACGTAAACAGGAGAGCTATTGTTGAGGGAAGAAAAGATTTGAAGGGGCTAGTTGACTTTTCAGATATTTTTACCGGAGGTCAGGCCATACGTGGAATAATATCTCATGAACCAGCCGTGTTCTCTGCTGCAGCAACTTCAGCTGGAATTGCAAAATATTACAAAATGCTGAAAGACCCGAACAGGGCTGTTGAGAAGATGTTCATTGATGCTGAGAAAATTGACGGTATAAGAAAAGTAATCAGCGATATCAAACCGAATAGTATCTTGGGGAAAGGCGCCATGGGCGTAAAGGAAGATATAGAACTTTTGAGGAGAGCAAAGAAGTCCTCAAAAAACCCTCTACCTTGAAAAGACATATGAGCAAACTGAATTTTGAATTCCCAAAACTGAGCGTTTTTGACGATAACGGCAACCCTTTATCCGGAGGCAAGGTGTATTTTTATGAGTCTGGTACGTCGACCATGAAAAACACATATTCCGACGCCGACGGCCTGACCACCAACTCAAACCCGGTAATACTCGATTCTCGCGGTGAGGCTGATGTTTTTCTTGACCGTGACCCGTATAAGGTTGTTGTCCTTGACTCAAACGACGTTACCATTCTTACCAGGGATGATTACCACGGATATCTACAGGAAGACGACGGGTTCGGCGCCAACCTGTTGATAAACTCAGAAGCCAGGGTAAATGAAAACGGCTATGTGAGCGGTGCTGCGCTTTCTGTTGGTGATGATCTTTTTGACAAATGGGAATGTTCCGCTACTGGCACAGTAACATTTACCGCTGGCGGGTCAATTACCTTGTCAGCAGGAACAAGGATCAGGCAGACTAACGACGATATAACGGCGCTGAATGGAAAAGAGGTAACCTGCTTCCTCCAGGACTCCGGCAGCGTTACCGTAAACGGCCTCGGCCTTTCCTCGGCAACCGTGATCAGTGTTGGTAACCCGGTCACCTTCATCATAGACACATCATCAAGCGCATATCTTGAACTCGGGAGCGGATCTGCTGAAACATATTCCGGGCTA
Source organism: Deltaproteobacteria bacterium (assembly GCA_024277475.1). The sequence continues at coordinate 1,516 of JAJRVC010000533.1, read as the reverse complement.
CGGCTTACCCTTGGTTCTGCGGCCACAAATTGCCCGCGAAGGCCGGTTCTGGTAGAGCAGTTTATCACCAGGGACTACATGGAAGATATTGTATCGAATTCTGAGAGGATATCATCAGTTATAAGCGGGCATGGGGTAATAAGTAGGTCGTCATTTGAATATGCAGGGTCGTATTCAATTTTAGTTACCGGCGGTGCATATCGCATAACCACATCTACATTTGATAAAGTGGTAAACATTTCGTCATCTGGAATAACTGTAAATGGAGACTTTTTATTATTTTCAAATAATATAGTTTATTTATACATAGTAGCAACTGGCGTGTCTTCAACAAATGACATAACAACAAGCTCTCAGCTGCTACTAAAGTCTGCATCTCCATCGATAGACCAATCTAAAAATGGTTGGTACAACGGTGACGACAGGTGCATCGGAGCATTTTATCTTGACGCTTCACAGTATATAATAAAATTCTTTAATTCAAATGGGTTAAATACAATAGATTCTTCAGGGACAGATAACTATTTCTTTTCGTTCCCAATGTCTTCAGGGGCTTCATCTACAAAAGACCTTGCTATTCCTTATGGCATTTCAGTAATTGACCTGTATATTCAACTATTTGCTTATGGATCAACCGGTTTTGCATCATTAAATTTTGATACAGATTCTGCACATAGCACCACCAAAGGCCCAAATTTATACGTGAATAGCGACTCAACCAGGGCTATGTATAATCACACATCATACCGTGCAGTTATTCGCGGAAGACACTTAAATACCATCTATATGAGTTATGCCGATGATGGAACTACAGGCGGCCAAGCGCAAATATTTTGCACCGGATACGAATTTGACAGCTTAATTTAAGCAAGACTATAGGGAAACAAAATGGCTTTAGCAAATTTCGAATTACCAAAATTCCACGCCGACGATGCCAACGGTAGCCCATTGTCCGGCGGAAAGGCTTACTTTTATGAGGCCGGGACTAGTACCTTGAAGGCCACTTACGCCGACCAGAACGGATCAGTCCAGAATGCCAATCCGGTTATTTTGGACTCCAGGGGAGAGGCGGATATATTCATTTCTTCCGGGTCATATAAGATTGTTGTCACAGACGCCGACGATGTGACCATATTTACCCGTGACGACTATAACCCACTGATAGGATTCAGCGACGCGATCGTTGGGACCATGTCAGAATTGCTCGGGGCGACGACCGGTGGATATGTACGCACCATGGGTTTTTACTCGGCCGGTGACGGTGGTGGAACTTTTTATTATTGGGATGCTGACCTGGCCAAGACAAACCACAACGGCGGGACGATCATCGATCCTGATACAACGGTATCACCTGGCGCTACCGGCTGGTGGACAACGACAAGCGCAAGTGGTACCGGGTGTTGGGTGGCTGTTGATACTGCTGAAATTAATATTGTGCTGTTTGGGGCAAAGGAAGAAACTGGATATGACAATCAACCGGCAGTGCAGAAATCGGCGTTAGTTTCTGCATCTTCAG
>JAJRVC010000532.1 GCA_024277475.1 Deltaproteobacteria bacterium | reverse complement strand
CTGCGAAGTACGAAAAGTACGTCTCAACGTAAACCCTTGTGCGGCCTTGCTCAGAGAAAAAATTGCTCATTTCTGAATTGGAAACTTACGCCAGTGCCCCTGGATAAAAAAGGCTTCGTGGATGGGCACTAGCTATGAACCGACCTTGATCACTCCGGCGTTACAGACTTGTCCGGCAAGATCAAAAGCAGATTTCGGCCACATTAGAATCGGTACTCCCTCTTCGTTGGCCTTTTCGATTGTTTCTTGATCGGGCTCCTGGCCGCCGGTAAGAATTACCGCAGCCATTTCGTGCAACACTGCCACGGGTACAATGTTTTGGTGCGTTTGGACTGTCAGCCAGATGCAACCGTCAGGAGCATTGGCCATTACATCGCTCAAAAGGTCGCCACAGTACCCGCCTTGAATTTGACGATCAAGTTTATTTTGACCTGCTGCTACATGTAAGTTAAAACGTTCCACCAATTCTTTGACGTTCATATATCACCGTCTCCTTATTTTTTAACTTGAATAATTTGAAGTTATCCTCGGTTCCGTATAATAGAGTTTATCGAAATTCAAGACTTATATTGATTTATAAACACCTTTTCGTTATATTGGAGCAGAAATTTTTGGGGATTGGTTTTAATCCATTTCAATTTTTCTGAATCAGACTATGGCAGATCAAAACAAACCTCCAAAAAGCGAATCTGGCGGCCGGCCTAATGTTGCCGGATCCTACCGCGACCCTATTATCGATTTGCTTCCCTGCTATATTTCTATTCAAGATCCCGAACACCACCTGCTTTTCGTTAACCGGAGTTTTAAAAATGATTTTGGTGACGGAACCGGAAAACTATGCCATACCGTTTACAAGGGTTCACCCAATATATGTCGTACTTGCCCTGTTGAAAAAACGTTACAGGATAAGCGCATTCATGTCGGTGAGAAGACTGTTCAATTACCTGACGGCAAAATTTGCCAGATGTTGATTCAATCATCCCCCATCCTGGATACTAATGGCGAAGTTGAGGCCATTATCGAAATGGGCACCAACATCACCCAGATAAGAAAAAGTCAAAAAGAGCTGACGACTTTAGGCCAGTCGATAGCACTGCTATCTCATGGCATCAAAAACATTCTCGAAGGGTTGCAGGGAGGTGCCTATGTCGTGGATGAAGCATTTAAGGAGGATGATATCCAGCTTGCCAGAAAGGGCTGGAGCATCGTCAATAGAAATATTTTCGACATTACGGATGTTGTCCAAAACATCTTATATTCTTCTAAAAATCGTCCACTGAAATATGAAATGGTTTCACCGGGCCAAATGGTGCAGGATTCGGTGCAATTGTTTCGGGAGAAGGCCGCCGCTATGAATATTCAACTGTACGAGCGTATCAATGCCGCCCTGCCGGATGTGCGTTTGGACGCGGCCGGCATCCGCAGAATGCTGCATAATTTGATCTGGAACGCCTTAGAAGCCTGTCACAACGATAAAGAAAAAAAACAGTATTTTGTAAATGTGAACACAGACTATTTCGATCGAAATCATTTTATGTTCGAAATAGCAGATAACGGTACTGGAATGGACGAGGCCACCCGGCGAAATATGCTGGAAGAATTTTTTTCGACCAAAGGAAGCGGAGGGACCGGACTTGGCCTGGCAGTGGTTGAGAAAGTCGTGAATAAACACGGTGGCCGCATTGAAGTCAATTCGGCACCGGGAGTAGGAACAACGATTAAGGTTATTTTAGAAATAAAACAGTAGAGAATCCGGGCCCTGCTTCCGGCTGATAAGACCAGGTTCAGGGTTAAGCCCAGCCGCCGGCCAAAAAACGGCCGGTCAAATCGAAAAAGAAACTAAGGACAAAGAAGGCATTAAAGATCCGAAGTCTTCGTTAAAAATGCTCATTTTTCCAAACAATTGCCAATTTGCCTCCAAATTTTGGATTAGGCCTGACGAAGCTGACGCTTTTCTCGTAAATACGCATTCCAATAACAGTCCGGGGACGGGAATGCAACCTTGAACCCCTGAACCTTTGAACCCTGAACGCATACGATTTTTAGCTTGACGAAAAGATGCAAATAATCCATACCATAGTAAAACGATATGGAACACCGGATTATGCTTGCAATCGGATCGTCATCAACCGTTAGGAAGCCATAAGGAGGATAGCATTATGGAAAAAAGCCTTAAGATAGTCTTGGTCGATGATAACACCGATTATCTCTTTACTATGGAGACGTTTCTTAAAAGAAACGGCTTTGAGGTGGAGACTTCCGAAGATGGCCGGAAAGGAATGGAATTGATCCGTAAAGAGACTCCCGATATTATACTACTGGACGTGATGATGGAGACTCTTTTCTCAGGTTTTGAACTCTGCAAACAGTTGCGGATGGATGATGATCTGAAAGATATCCCCATCATCGGTATTTCCGGCATGTTGGATGAATTGGGCATCGACTACAAGCAGTGGCCGGACTATGACTATTTCAAACCCGACGCATTTCTCGACAAACCGGTCGACAAACAAAAATTGCTTCGGCTGATTCCGGAAACCATCGGAAAAGCCAAAAAAAGTAAAAAACGTCCAAAGTGGAAAGAGAAAATGGACAAAGAATGGGCCCGAAAGGCGTCTCTTTCGCAATAAAAAATTCGCCGCACTTCAGGGACACGGGTACTCATAATTCCAGAAATGCATGGGTCTTCCGGCTTCGGCAAACTGGAGATTGTTAAACGATGTTTCATTCTCTGTTTTTGACGGCCCTCATTATTTTTTTCCTCGGCTTAATCTATAAAGTCTCAAATTGGTTTGTTAAAAAGATTGCAGCCCCCGGACAAACCATCACGACTTCCCAAAGAGTGCAGTCAGCTGCCGGCGGCATTTTCCGGGTAATTTTCAGCTTAAAACTTCTTATTGTTCTCAGAGTGATCCTTGTTGATGTCTTGTTGCAGGGTAGAGTTTTCAAGCAAGATGTGACCCGCTGGCTGTCTCACATGCTTATCTTTTACGGGTTTATGCTGTTGTTGGTAATGCATGCGCTGGATTCAGTGGTTACCGAATCACTGTTTAGCGATTATTACCCAACCGTAAACCCTTTTTTCTTTTTAAGGGATCTTTTCGGCGCAATGGTGATCGTGGGTGTGGCAATGGCGGTTTTTCGGCGCTATTTTTTAAAAAGGCCACGCCTTAGAACCGGTCCAAAAGATCACTATGCCATCATCATTCTGGCTGTTATCATGTTTTCCGGAATTGCATTGAACGGGCTGAAGATTACATCCAACAGTGAGTTTATGCGCATGGTGGAAGACTATGCCGGGCTGGATGATGAAGAAGAAATTCAAGCTCTGGAAGCCGTCTGGGTAGACGATTATGGGGTGGTTTCACCCAATATCCGGGGGCCGTTTGATGAGGATCTCTTATCTGCCGGTCGCGAGGTACACGAAGACAATTGCCTGGATTGCCATGCTTCTGCGAAATGGGCATTTACCGGATTTACCATGGCTAAGATCATTAAGCCGGTGGCAGTCCGACTGGACCGGGCCGACGGTATTACTATCCTCTGGACCCTTCACATTATCGCTTGTTTTGCCGGGCTTGCCTATCTTCCGTTCAGCAAGATGTTTCACATTTTTACCGTTCCTTTAAGCTTAATAGCCGGTCAGGTGATGGATCCAAAACGCTCTTTGGCGGCAAACATTTTAACACGCCAGATGGTGGAACTGGACGCCTGCACCCATTGCGGCAGCTGCAGTCTCCATTGTTCAGCCGGTATGATATACGAAGCCCTCGGCAATGAATATATTCTGCCCTCGGAAAAAATAAGCTTTCTCAAAAAAATGGTTTTCGGCCGATCTCTGGATGACACGCAGCTGAAAGCTATCCAGCAGGGTGTCTATTTGTGCACAAATTGTGATCGCTGTACGGTTCGCTGCCCATCCGGAATCCAGCTGAAGGAATTGTGGTATGCAGTGCGGGAAGAACTGCTGATAAAGGGTCCGCCGTTGACCTCCCTATTGACGCCGTTTTCCTTTGCCCGCGGCCTGCTGATTCAGGAAAAGATTCATACCGATGACTACGCCCTGCCCATCGAAAATGCCGTTACAAAGGTTGCCGGCCAATTTGCAGAATTCATGAAGCCTGATGTTGTCATTCCTTTGAATACTCAATCAGCGAAAGATCGCCAGCCGATTTTGAAAGACCGCACATTTTCCCATTGTTTCAGCTGCCGGAGCTGCACCACAGTGTGTCCGGTTGTCGGAAACTATGACCACCCGGAGCAGGTGCTGGGCCTATTGCCCCATCAAATCATGGGCTGCCTGGGGCTGGGATTAACGCAGATGGCCGCCGGCGCCAAAATGATCTGGGATTGCCTGACTTGTTATAAATGCCAGGAAAACTGCCCGCAGGAAGTTGAGGTGTGTGATCTGCTATTCGATCTGAAAAATGTTGCTGCGAAAGAAAGGGGTTAATGCCGTTCAGGGTTTGGGGTTCTGGGTTCAAGGGTTCAAGGGTTCAGAGTTCTGGGTTCAGGGGTTCAGAGGTTCAGCGTTGAACCCTCATATGAAACATTAAGCTGTATTGGCTTGTGCAGCTGCTAAGGGTTTGATTTCATAGCCCATATTATTCGATGTTTGACGTTCAATCTGTTTGCTGTTCCGGCCAGGCGATCAGGTTAGGAAAACCAACATGAAATTTGCCCTATTTGTCGGATGTAACATACCCGCAAGAGTGAGCCAGTATGCAGAAGCCACCGAAGCTGTTTTTGAGAAACTGGACATCGAGCTTGTCGAGTTTGCCGAATTCAATTGCTGCGGATACCCGGTTAGAAATATTGACCGGCGTGCCTTTGTTCTATCGGCTGCCAGGAATCTGGCAGTGGCTGAAGCCGTCGGGCTGGATATAATGGCGATGTGCAAATGCTGCTACGGATCCTTAAAAAAGGCGCAGGATGTTTTAAGCCGGGATTCGGACTTAAAAGAGGATGTGAACGCGATCCTGGCCGGAGAGAAGCTTCACTATGAAGGCCGGGTCCGGGTAAGTCATCTGCTGTCGGTGTTGCACCATGATGTGGGACTCAAGAATTTGGAACCATTTATTTCAAAATCCTACAGCGGTCTTCAAATTGCGGTCAGCTATGGGTGTCATGCACTGCGGCCGAGCAAAATCACCGGATTTGATGATCCGGTTTCGCCGGTTCTTTTTGATGAACTTGTTGAACTCACCGGGGCATATAGTGTTGATTGGTCCCGTAAACTGGATTGCTGCGGCGCTCCTCTGACAGGAATAAATGATCGTTTGGCGATGGACATGACTTTAAAAAAACTAACCAGCGCCAGAGAGGCCGGCGCCCATTTTGTATGCACGGCCTGTCCCTATACCCATTTGCAGTTTGATCGGGTTCAATATCGGATTGTACAGAATTTTGAAAATTGGGAGCCGGTCGTCCCGATTCTTTATCCGCAACTGCTCGGATTAAGCATGGGGATTGATGAGCGAACCCTGGGGCTCTCTAAAAGTTCATTTAAACTTACAAATATTACATCATTTTTAATGCCGGAGTGATTATGCCAACATCTTTTTCAGGTTCGGTATTGGTGGTCGGAGGCGGTATCGCAGGGATGCAGGCATCGCTGGATCTCGCAGACTCGGGTTACTACGTCTACCTTGTCGAAGAGTCGAGCGCGATCGGGGGGATGATGTCCCAGCTGGATAAAACTTTCCCCACCAATGACTGCGCGATGTGAATTATTTCCCCCAAACTGGTCGAGGTCGGCCGGAATATCAATATTGAATTGCTGACACTTGCCGAGGTGAACGGCATTACCGGTGAAGAGGGGAATTTTGAGGTCAGTTTGACCCAAAATCCGCGATTCGTGGATATGGACAAGTGCATTGCCTGCAGTGCCTGTTCCGAGAAATGCCCTAAAAAGGTTCCCAACGCCTATGACAGCGGCCTGAGCAAACGCAAGGCCGTCTATGTGCAGTATGCCCAGGCAGTCCCTTTAAAATACACCATCGATGCCGAACAGTGTATCTATCTTACCAGGGGGAAGTGCAAAGCCTGCCAGAAGTTTTGTCCTACCGGTGCCATCGATTTTGATGAGCAACCGAAGGAACTCGTATTGAATGTCGGAGCCGTGATTTTAGCATCCGGCGGCCGCGTATTTGATCCGCGGATTTATGACACCTACGGGTATTCAAAATCCGATAATATCGTAACAAGTCTTGAATTTGAGAGAATCCTGTCAGCCTCCGGACCCTATGGGGGACATCTGCTGCGACCTTCGGATAAAACAGAGCCGAAAAAAATTGCATGGCTTCAGTGCGTAGGCTCTCGAGATAACCATTTCGGTGCCCGGGGATACTGCTCAGCGGTTTGCTGCACTTATGCCGTCAAAGAGGCCATCCTGGCCAAAGAGCACAGTAAAAACGGTTTGGATGCAGCCATTTTTTATATTGATATTCGAACCTTCGGCAAGGATTTCGAACGCTATTATAACCGTGCAAAAGACGATCTTGCCGTTCGATTCATCAAGTCCCGCATCACCCATGTTGAGCCCATGAATGCAGAGGGTACCCATCTCATCCACTATGTCGACGAGAAGGGGAACAGCGTCGGTGAAAAATTTGATATTGTTGTCCTGTCGGTGGGATTGGGTGTCGGTGACAGCTCGGTTGCCCTGGCTGAAAAGCTGGATGTCGATTTGAATCAATACCGATATGTGAAGACCGGCGGCTTTGATTCGACCCAAACCTCGCGGCCGGGTATTTATGTCTGCGGCACTTTTCAGGCCCCCAAAGATATACCGTCTGCGGTGATCGATGCCAGTGCGGCGGCCGGTCAGGTTGGAAGCAGACTCTTCGCTGCCCGTGGGACACAGACAAAAACCAAAGAAACGGTCCAGGAGATCAGTGTTCATGGCGAACCACCGCGTGTCGGGGTGTTTGTCTGCTGCTGCGGCACCAATATTGCCGGCTTTGTCGATGTCCCCCAGGTGGTTGAGTTTGCCAAAACCTTGCCGAATGTGGTTTATGCCGAAAAAAACCTTTTCAGCTGCTCCCAGGATACGCAGGGCCAAATTTCTAAGATTATTCGAGACCATGGGCTGAATCGGGTGGTGGTTTCCGCCTGCACCCCTAAAACCCATGAGCCGCTGTTCCAGGAGACACTGATAAATGCCGGACTTAACAAATATTTGTTCGAGATGACCAATATCCGCAACCAATGCTCGTGGGTTCACAAAGACGATATGGAACGGGCCACCCAAAAAGCGAAAGATCTGGTTCAAATGTCGGTCGCCAAGGTTACATTGCATGAACCGCTGGAAGAACCGGTGATGAAAATTAACCAGGCCGTGCTGGTGATCGGAGGTGGTGTTGCGGGCATGACCGCCGCCAGGACCCTGGCCCGGCAGGGTTACACGACCTATCTGGTTGAAAAAGACGGTCAGCTTGGCGGCCAGGCACTGTGTTTGCAGGAAACCTGGCAGGGTGAAAAGATAAGTCACTATGTACAAAATCTCATCGGGCAGGTGCAAAGCGATGAGAACCTGAAAGTTTTTTTAAATGCACGGATTCAAAGCGTGGACGGATTTGTCGGCAATTTTAAAACCACTGTCCAAACTGATGGTGAAAGTGTCCTTGAACATGGTGTCACGATAATTGCCTGCGGTGCAATGGAGTTCAAGCCGGATAATTTTTTATATGGCCTGGATCCGCGGGTGATGACCGGTCTGGAATTCCAGGACAGATTGAAAGCAGACCGGGCTTTTGATGCTTGCAGTACGGCGGTATTCGTACAATGTGTGGGATCGCGAATTGCTGAGCGGCCATACTGTTCCAAAGTTTGCTGCACCCAATCCATAAAAAGCGCCCTGGATCTTAAATCGATTTATCCCGAGCTTAACGTTTTCATATTATACAGGGATTTGAGGGCCTACGGACTGCGCGAAGATCTGTATCGGAAAGCGCGGGATCAGGGAATAAAATTTGTCCGCTATAATAGCGAAGGCGGCATTACCGTCGATACGGCCGAAAATGGTCTGGAAATCAATTTTACGGATCGGGTTTTTCGCAGGCCCATGGTTGTTAGCTGTGATCTTCTTATTTTGGCGAGTGCAATTGTCCCGCAAAAAAATAATCAGCTGGCACAGTTATACAAAGTGTCTCAAAATGATGATGGGTTTTTTGCCGAAGCCCACGTCAAACTGCGGCCGAATGATTTTGCCACCGACGGTGTATTTGTATGCGGCCTGGCCCACGCCCCCAAGCCGATCGATGAATCGATTTCCCAGGCTCAGGCGGCTGCATCCAGAGCCGTAACCATTTTATCGTCTCTTGAGCTTTCCGCCAGCGGCACGGTTGCCCTGATTGATCCGAATTTTTGCAGCCGCTGCGGCGTGTGTGTTGCAGTGTGCCCGTATTCGGCCGCCAAATTTAATGAAAAGACCGGCAAGGCTGAAATTCAGCCGACCTTATGCAAGGGATGCGGACTTTGTGCGGCCTCATGCCGCTCCGGCGCCATTCACCTCAAGGGATTTGATACCGGTCAAATTATGGCCATGATAGAATCTTTTGTGTTTGATGGGACTGCTGGAATGACGATTGACGATTGACGAATGACGAATTGTGGAATCGCTTCGCTCTGTCCTTTGTATTAACTAATATGGTTGATTCAGATTGAACGCATAAAAGGTTCATCGACAACCGCAAAGAATCACTTGAAATTATAAATAGACAATATTCCTTAATTATTCGTTCGACATTTGACATTCGTCATTCCTAAGGAGTACTAATGAAATCCTTTACCGACTTGATTCAAGACGTCCAAAAACCCGGTCTCTGCCATCGTTGCGGTGGTTGTGTGACCTTCTGCTCAGCTGTTAATTACAGCGCCTTGGAGTTGGATTCGGAGGGAAAACCCAGGTATGCGGATCAGGATAAATGCATCGAGTGCGGACTTTGCTATACGATTTGTCCGGAAATCAACGAACTGGAGGAGGAAACGAGACAAAGGCTGCAGTGGCGTTCGCCTATCGGGCGGGTTATCGAAACGGCTATTGCACGGGCGACGGATCCGGCGATTCGTGAGAAAGCCACCGACGGCGGTGTGGTCACGGCCCTACTGGTGCATTTATTTAAAACCGGCAGGATCGACGGTGCGATTG
>JAJRVC010000531.1 GCA_024277475.1 Deltaproteobacteria bacterium | reverse complement strand
CGAACCGATTGTAATGGATTACGCGACCAGCAGCATGGCTTATGGAAAAGCCGCAGTGTATATGAATAAAGGGATTTCAGTGCCCCTTAATTCAATCGTAGACCATGCGGGTCGACCCACCACGGATCCGAAAGTTCTATTTGAGGAGCCATACGGCAGTTTGCTGCCGTTCGGCGAGCATAAAGGCTACGGTCTGATGATTTTCTGCGAGCTCCTGGCTGGCTGCCTGAGTGGTGGTGGCTCGGTGAATACATACCGGCAGGAATCAACCGGAACTGTCAACAACCTGTTTTCGATTCTGATTGATTCATCCCATCTGGTGGATCAGCCGCGGCTTCAGCAGCTTGTGGACGGACTGGTAGATTATATAACAGCATGCCCGCCGGTAAACCCGGATCAACCGGTTATGATGCCGGGAGATATAGAACGGGCAACCCTGGTTCAAAGGCAAAAGGAAGGCATTCCGATGGATGATCATTGCTGGGCAGGGGTGCTGACGGCTTGTGACATCGTAGGTTTATCAAAAAAATCGGTAGAGGCGATCATCAACTAAAAGCCATCCCGAATATAGTAGATTGCGCTCACGGACAAGGCACAAGGTAATTCAAAAGCGCAGCGTATACGTTAATCGATAAGCATTTTAAAGAGGGCTGCAACGCTGCCATGGAGCCCCTGAGATGAGATTTTGAGATAGCTTATAGGAAAGGGAAAAATTCTTAAAATGAGCTCCGCAGACAACTTAGTCCTGCCCCCGATGCGATTGATTCGTCAGAAATTCAGTGTTCCACCAGCGGTGGACGTGGAGACTGAAATTGAAAACGAATGGAGGCAAATAAAAGGCCGGATAGATATTACTAAAGGAAAACGCGTGGCCGTGGGAATCGGCAGCCGGGGTATCGCCAGCCTGGTTGAAGCGGTCCGCGCGGTGGTGACGCATCTAAAAGCAGCCGGCGTGGAACCGTTTATCATTCCGGCAATGGGCTCCCATGGCGGGGCGACCGCCGAAGGACAGATTCAGGTGCTATCCCATCTTGGGATCACCGAAGAGGCTGTCGGTGCTCCAGTCCTGTCAACCATGGACGTTCAGCCCATGGGCGAGGTGGATGGCATTCCTCTCTTCCTGGACCGACTGGCTTTTGAAGCCGACGGCATTGTGTTAATCAATCGTGTCAAATTGCACACCGACTTCTCCGGGCCCACCGAAAGCGGTATCATCAAGATGATGGCCATCGGCCTGGGCAACCAGGTTGGAGCGGATCATTACCACCGGCTGGCGGTGGTGCGCGATATGTATGAGATATTCAATCGTGCCGGTATGAATTTGATCGAGCAGACCAATTTTTTATTTGGCGTCGGGCTTATTGAAAATCAGAATCATCAGACGTGTATCGTAAAAATGGCGACGACCGGTATGCTTCCGAAAGCTGAAGAAGAGTTGCTCTCCAAAGCCAGGGAATACTTTCCCAGACTTCCACTGGATGAAATCGATCTTTTAATCATCGATGAAATCGGAAAGGACATCAGCGGCAACGGTATGGATCCCAAGGTGACCGGTCGCGTATCGTCCCCTTTCGTTCAAAAACCGACGGGACCCAATGTTACACGGATTTTGGTGAGAGATCTGACAGCGGCCAGCGAGGGCAATGCCATCGGAATCGGCGATGCCGATTTCACCACCCGGCGGCTGGTTGAAAAGATCGATTCGTTTAAAACCGCAATGAATTGCGTCACCGCTTGCGGGCCGGAGGGCGGACGGGTACCCCTCACCTATACCACAGATCGAGAAGCGATTGCGGCCGCTCTGATGACCATCCGGCCTTACACGCTGGATGATTTGAAAATTGTGCACATTAAAAACACACTTGAACTCGGAACAATCATGGTTTCCCGGGGCTGTCTTTCAGATTTGGAAGGCAGGCAGGATGTTTCAGTCGACCGCCGGAATATCCAATTCGAGTTTGATTCCTCCGGCAACCTTAAGATTCTTCATGGCGCGTGCAGTTTCGATTTGATGGACGAATAGGAGATTGCGGTTGGCTTCAGAAAAATAAGATTCGAAATTAACACCAAAAGCCAACCCATAAACGTGCACGCCTGGGCATTGGACTTGTGCCACAGGGCCGCAGAATCTTCGCCGATATTTCAAGTCGTGACAATTTGCGTTTGGGAACACTATCTTTATTTCGCGCTCGCAGTAGCGGACAGAGGACATGTCCTGGAGAAAGGACGAATCGCCTTGGATGGAGACACTGATTTGCTGCGAAACCATAAAACCGTGCGTGAGTATATAGTCGTTTAGATTCCCTTTTTGGAAACAGGAGGAACCATCAGATAATGGTTGTCGGGGTTGGCTCAGATGTAACGCCATAATTCGATAGATTCTCCTTGCAAACAAAAGGAATCATAGGCTTGGATTGGGTTCAAAAATCACGTTTATAAAAAAAGATCTCATATCTGATATATTGACGATGGTATTCAGCAAAATGCACATCGAAACCTGTAAAGTTTCTTTTGCCGTCCTACATGTATTTTGTATCGCGCATTCTTACTTGTCAAGTATGTGATTTGCATAGAAAAAGAATTTTACAATAGCAATACCTTTCTTACAATGTATATATACGTTATCTGCTTGCCAAGGGTGTTGAAGTCGAAAATACCCAGAAACTATAACCCATAGGTTGAACGGTTCAGTCGGCGACGAACTCAGCCGAGCTGCGTTCGGCGTTGTGGCTTGAACCGATAAAATTTTGTCAGAAGTGTGGTTGAGCGCCTAAAACCAAAATTAGGATTCGAATTGAGAAAGGCTTATCGGTAACTGAACCACCTATGAAAGGAGCAACCTATGACATCTCCCAAAAAAATTCTTACCCTCGGTGCAATCCTGTATGAAGGTTTTGAATTGCTTGACTTGTACGGTCCTTTAGAGATGTTTGGATCTCTCAAGCCGGAGCTGGAAATACTTACTATAGCCGAAAAAGCAGGTCCTGTTTCTTCTTTTCAGGGTCCACAAACAATGGCTGAATTTGACTATCAGAACTGTCCACGACTTGATTTGATATTATTACCAGGAGGCTTTGGAACCATTCAGGAACTGGAAAATCAGGCCATTATGTACTTCCTGACGGAAAGAGTTCCGTCAGCGAAAGTT
>JAJRVC010000028.1 GCA_024277475.1 Deltaproteobacteria bacterium | reverse complement strand
TTTTGCGGGATTGGTGCTATTGGCCTCGGTGGAATCAGGCAGAATGAAATTTAAAACCCCACCAACACCACCCACCGGATCGTAAACCGTCATCCCGATTCCAGAACCGATTGAAAATGCCACCAGGGTTTCCACCGCATTGCTGCTGATTCTCATTTCAGAAAAATTAACTGCGGTTACAGAAGATACCGCATTTGCATTTCGTTGGTTTTTTTCCATGATTTCATCCTCATTGCACCCTGTATTCCACCTGAATTGAACTTAGGTCCCATTGCTTAATGGTGAGTCGTAAGGCTTCCATCGATGGCTGATGAAACCAAGGCATATATCGGCATTGCGGACGGTGTACTTGAGCAAAATATTTAATAACTCAGCAGGTTAACAAGGATGGTTTCACAATAATTCAGATTTTCCCATTTTATAGATTGCTGCCTGCTCGGCAATGACAACAATAAGAAAATTAATATCAGGTAAATACCATAGATGTTATACCCTCGCAGGCGGGTATCCAGTCCTTAAAACGATTTTTTGCGATTTTATTAAGGCGTTTTATTTTTAAAGTAACTGTAAAGAGGGATTAACATGTTTCTAAACAAGTAAAAGATCAGTTGAAAAGATGGCCGAAAACGATTAATAAGAACACATCGGTTGAGCGGTTCAACCCGCCCTAGTATGACTTGAAGATCACATTTCGGCCCGTGTCAGATTCCCAAATATGAATTTAAGACACTTTTGGAGGTAACATCCCATGAAGATTGGCGTCATGAATCACCCCGCAAGACCGGTAACCGATGAGGTCACCTCCTTTGGTAAGGCTGGTTTCGACTTTGTGGACCTCACCATTGAAGGTCCCACTGCTTTTAACATCGATCCCGAAAAAATGCAGCCGATTCTCGACCACCACCACCTGACCGTCACTGGGCATACCGATCCCTGCCTGCCCTGGGCATATCCGATCCAGGAGGTCCGAAAAGCGTGCCTCAAGGAGCTCGAGCGCTGCGCCGGCATATTTTCTGCGCTGGGGTCGAAGATTATGAACATCCATCCCTGCTATTTCTGTCCGCCGACCATGAAATCATCCTTGGTCGAGCTCAATATTGATGCCTTAAAGCCCATTGTCGAGATGGCCGCTTCCTATGAGCTCACCCTTGTTCTCGAAAACTTTAAAGCCCCTTTTGCCCGAGTGTCTATTTTCAACTTAATGCTGGCAGAGGTTCCCGGCTTAAAAGTGCATCTTGATTTTGGACACGCCAATATGGGTGGAGACAATCATGAAGTTTTCTGCCGCCAACTGGGAAAACACATCAAGCATGTTCATTTTTCAGACAACCGGTCCAGCGCAGATCACCATATGCCCTTGGGCGTCGGCAACATCGACTGGAAAAATGCGGTGAATTCACTGAAGGCCATCGGCTACGACGAAACCATCACACTCGAAGTGTTTTGTGATGACCCTACCATGCTTTTCCAGTACCTGAATCTCAGCCGCAGGTTAGTGCAGGATCTCTGGAGTGGGTAGTCCAATCATGGCAATCTCGTAAAAAGCCAGAATTCTCGAATTTTGATCATATAACCTATTGAAATTATTAAGTGTGAAATTTTTTTTTTGTGTTTTTTGTGCCTTTTTGCGGCCACATCAATCATGGTGCGGCAATATTTCCCAGAACAAGGATAAAAAAAACGCAGCCAAAATCATTATCTGAAAACTTATTTTTAAAGGAGTATATCTATGAGGATGGATGATAACCGGATCTACCTGGAAGACATTGGGGAAATTGTAATGTCGCGGGGTGGCAAAGATATTTGGCTTGTGAAGGGGATCACCCGGCACGAAGCTTTTAAAAACCGCTGCCTGCCGGAGAGGATTTACGTGGTTGATTTTCCCGGACGGGGTGCCGGTGAAGAATTTTTGCTCAGTCGTCAGGCCTGCGGGCCGGAAAAATTCTTGATGATCAAGGAGATCGGCCATGACATGATGCGCCTGTTCGAGCGCCTGTTCGAAGGACGTTTGGCCCAGTTTGTCATTCTGTGGGGTGGACGTCCCCTGGACCTGCTGGACGCCAATCCGCAGCTCCAGAGACCCGAGCTGCTCGACACCACCTATATCAAACTCACCCGGGTGGAAGACAAGGCAAAATTTCGCGGCTGGGACATCGTCGAAACTTCATTTGTCGGGGAATGGTGGCGGGACGACACCTGGATCATCATGGAAGAATGCATTGCTTCGGGCCAGACCCTGACCTATTTTGTCGAAGAGGCCCTGGGCCACCACCGTCCCAAAAAAATATTTCTCTTTCCGGTCTGCGCCAGCCTGGAAGGATTGGAGGGAATCTGCCGGTTGTGCAATGATCGCGGCGTCGAACTTGTGCCCGTTTACAACGGGGCATTGATCGAGGTAGCCAAACAGGGCGTTACCATGCCGTTTACCGATCTGGGCCTGCAGCCGCAGACTATTGTCACCCATCATTTTTACCATGACCTCAAAGACCGCTACCAGGGGACACCGCTTTGCTGGGTGGGGGATATCGGCGACTCGATATACAAACCCGAGGATCATCTGATAGAGACCTTCAGTGACATGCTGGCGGTTGGAATGGACTTTGACCGCGAGGATTTCTCGCTCTGGAATCCGATTATGCGATCAGAGCATTTCCTGAACCGCTTTGAGAGCGAACTTCCGGAAGCCTTCAGACAGGTGGCCGGTTATCTGAAACCATAGAGGAGCATAAAGCTGGGAGGTTGAGAAGCCGGGAAGATAGGAAGGTGGCAGCTACTGGAATTGAGAAGTTGGGAAGATGTGAAGATAATCAACGTCTCGGAATTTCTACAGCCTACTGATAATCTATGAGTTTTTGGGTTTTCTGAATTTGCCTCGGAAATGGAATGGTGGCCTCCGACCCTTTGATCTACCCACTTACTCCAGTCTTGAATAAACAATTTACAGCCCTGGACGCGATAATTTTAAGGACGGATTAATTCGAAAACCGAAAATCCACCTCGATATTTTGCTCCGCCAGCGCCAGCCGGCTGATGACCGGTGGTGTTTCAGCGATGATTTTCCCACGGCGGATGACAAACAGACGGGCCGGCTTCAACCGCAGGGCCTCGTGGGTATCATCCGCCTGGAGAATAACGACATCGGCGTTGCACCCCGGCTCCAGGCCGTAACCTTCCCATCCCATTACTTTAGCGCCATTACATGTCACGGCCTCGAAGATCTGCCGCATCTGATCAGCCCCGGTCATCTGGGCCACATGCAGTCCCATGTGGGCAACCTCCAGCATGTCTTGGGAGCCGAAGCTGTACCAGGGATCCAGCAGGGCATCCTGGCCGAAGGCCACATTGATGCCGGCTTCCATCAATTCTTTCACCCGGGTCATGCCGCGTCGTTTTGGATAGGTGTCATGTCGCCCCTGAAGTGTGATGTTGATCAGCGGATTGGCCACCACATGCAGGCGGGCTTCCGCCATCAGGGGAATCAGCTTGCTGACGTAATAATTATCCATGGAGTGCATGGAGGTCAAATGCGAACCGGTGACCCTTTCCTGCAGACCCAGCCGCCGGGTTTGAAAAGTCAGCATTTCGATATGACGCGATTGAGGATCATCACTTTCATCGCAATGCATATCCACCCGCAACCCACGTTCGGCAGCCAGTTCACACAGGGCCTTAACTGAAGCGGTCCCGTCCGCCATGGTTCTCTCAAAATGGGGGATCCCGCCGATGACATCGACACCCAAGTCCAGGGCCCGTTTCAGATTATCGACACTGCCGGGGGAGCGCAGATAACCATCCTGGGGAAAAGCCACCAGTTGCAGATCAATGTAAGGTTTGATTTCTGCACGCACCTCCAAAAGGGCCTTGACGGCCAGCAGACGATCATCACTGATATCCACATGGCTGCGGATAGCCAGGGTACCGTGTGCAATGGCCCAGTGGCTGAGCTTGATGGCACGGGCTTTAATATTCTCAACGGTCAGATCCGGTTTCAGTTCTCCCCAGAGCTTAATGCCTTCCAGCAGGGTGCCGCTTGCATTGACCCGCGGCCGGCCATAGGTCAGCGTCGAATCCAGGTGAAAATGGCTGTCCACAAAAGGGGATGACACCAGCCGACCAGCAGCATCGATTTGCCGCTGTGCCTGAGCAGTCAGATGAGGAGCTACCTCCGCAATCAGACCGTTGGCGATGGCGATGTCAATCCCCGTGCGCCCGTCCGGAAGATTGGCGTTTCGAATGATAAGATCAAGCATGGGGTTCCCCCATTAAAATGACGAATGTTTGGGAATGACGAAGGACGAACGACGAATTAAGGAATGCTTTCTATCTATATCTATAACATAGGTTCACAGGTTCAGGGTTCAACGTTCCGGGTTAAAAAAAAACCGGATCGCTTTTATTAAAGGGATCGTATTTTAAGCTGATTATTTTCGTTTCATTCAATCTATAGAATCGGTAGAATTCCATCATTTGTCAATCGTCATTCGTCCTTCGTCATTCTATTATCCCCCCTTCTCCTCTCTTCGGTAGGGTTTCAGCAGACCGGCCGGGACCACGGCTTTCCTGGATACACTGATCAGGGCCACAATTGTCAGAAGATAAGGAATCATCAGGAAAAGATGAAAGGAAACGGCAATCCCGAATCCTTGAAGTCTTAACTGCAAAGCATCCAGGAAACCGAAAATGAGCGCCCCCAAGGTGCCTTTGACGGGGTCCCAGTTGCCGAAAATGACCATGGCAATGGCAACCCATCCGCGACCGCCGATCACATCGATCAGAAACATATTTTGATGGGCCAGGGTCAGAAAAGCGCCGCCGACACCCATCAGCGCACCGCCAAATACCAAACAAAGGGTCCGGGTCAAGGTTACATTGACCCCGACGGTGTCGGCAACCACCGGGTTTTCACCCACCGTTCGGATTTTCAGGCCCAGTTTGGTTTTATACAACAATATCGACATCAGCAGTATTAACAGCCAGGCAAAATAGGTCAGAGAATATTGCGTAAAAAGGCCCGGGCCGACCAGGGGGATCTTTGATAGAACCGGCAGCGCAATCTGCTTGAAAGGCTCGATCGTAGGCGGCACCGTAGGCGATCCGACATACAATCGATAAATGAACATGGCCAGTCCGGATGAAAACAGGGTAATACCCAGCCCAGACACGTGTTGGCTCAACCCCAGATCGACGGCCAAAAATGCCATCAGCAGCCCCAGCAACATCCCTACCAGGGCCGCAGCCAGCACACCGGTCCAGATGGAACCCGAAGCAAAGGTAACCAGGAATCCGGTCATGGCCCCCATCAGCATGATGCCCTCGATGCCCAGGTTCAAAACACCGGATCGCTCTGCCAGGATCTCCCCCAGGGTAGCAAATATGATCGGGGTTGCCATTCGCATCGTCGCTCCGATGAGCCCCGCAATAAATGCGATATCAAAAAGTTCGCTCATTGCTTACGCACCCGTTTTATTTTGTATTCCGTAAACAACAGGAAGATGAGCATTACCATCAGTGCCATACCCTGAATAACTTCGGCAATATAGGCGGGAACGCCGGTCATGCGACTCATGGTCTGCACACCGACAATTACAACGCTGAAAAAAAGAGACGAAAAAAGCACACCCATCGGGTGCAGATTGCCCAGCATGGCAATTACAATTCCGGAATAGCCGTAACCGGGCGAGATATCCATGATCAGGCGGCGCTGAATCGCACACAGCTCCCCCACCCCGGCCAGGCCGGCCAGGCCGCCCGATATCAGGGCTGTCCACAGAATGACCTTCGTCGTATTGATCCCGCCGAAGTTAGCGGCTCTGGCATTCACCCCGACCGCCCTGGACTGATAGCCGAAAGTGGTCTTTTTGTTGATGAACCAGATGACCAGCACCGCCAGAAAGGACAGCGGGATCCCCAGGTGAAAGCGTGAACGCACCATCAGGATCGGATAAGTGGCCGCCTCGACAATGGCCGAGGATCGCGGCCAGCTGGAGCCGGGCTGCTGCAGGGGTCCGAAAAGGAGGGCACCCATGATGTTAATCATGACATAGTTTAAAAGCAGGGTGGAGACCACATCATCGACTTTGAGTTTGGTTTTGAGAAGTGCCGGAATCGCAGCCCAGATGCCCCCGGCCAGAAACCCCGCAACGATGACAGTGGGCAAAACCACCATTTGGGGTATGCCGCCCATCGAAACCCCCAGCACGGTGGCTGTCAGAGCGCCGGCCAACAGCTGACCTTCGGCGCCGATATTCCAGAACTTGGCCCTGAAAGCAAAGGCCACCGCCAGTCCCGTCAGTAAAAGCGGACTGGCCTTTACGAACGTTTCCAACAGGTTGTAGCGGGTCCCCAAAGCACCGTAAAAAAGATAATAGTATGACTTCCAGAGATTCCCGCCGGCAATCAGAATCGGGATGGCAGAGAGGACCAGTGTGGCCAAGATCGCTGCAATCGGGATAACGACACGGGCCCATCCCGGCAGGGGCCTGCGTTTTGTCAGCTTGAAACCGGTCAATGCCGCACCCCGCTCATCCAGAGGCCGACCTGCTCACGGGTGGCATCCTCACAGCGAACTGCCCCCATGATTCGGCCCTCGTACAATACGACAATACGGTCACTCAGGTTAAAAATTTCATCCAGATCTTCTGAGATCAGAAGAATGGCCGCCCCTCTTTCACGCTCCTGTAAAATTCTCTGATGAATATATTCCATGGCGCCCACATCGAGGCCACGCGTAGGCTGAGCGGCGACGACCATCGCCGGCCGCCCGGCAAGCTCCCTGGCCAGCATCACCTTTTGCAGGTTGCCGCCGGACAAACTCTTGGTCACGACTTCACGATCGGCCGTCTTGATAGCATAAGCGCCAATCAACTCATCGCTGAATTGATGTATCTTTTTCGATTTCATCAAGCCGTAGCGTTGAAACCCGGTAGACGAATGGTTTTCCAGGATCAGATTCTCCTCAACCGTGAGGTCCATCATCAAACCGGTATCCATTCTGTCTTCCGGTATTCTGCCCATTTTTAAACTGATGGCCGATGTCGGGCTGCCAAATTTAAGCAAATCGCCGTTTATTTTTACGATACCCTCGGTCGGATGTCGCAACCCGAAAAGAATTTCTGCCAGCTCGCGCTGGCCATTGCCTGAAATGCCGGCCATTCCCAATATCTCATTGCGTTTTACCACAAGGTTAAAGTCGTGCAGGGCTGCTATATTTTTGTCATTCAGCGCACTGAGATTTTCGATTTCCAGCACCGGCCGTCCGGCAGTGATATTCTTTTTTTCGAGATTTTCCAGAAGCTCCCGGCCGACCATGAGATTGGCCAACTCTTTGGAATTGGTTTCGGCAGTTTTTCTTTCCGCCACGACCCGGCCGGCCCTCAGCACCACGATGCGGTCTGAAATATCCATGACCTCGTTTAGTTTATGGGATATAAAAACGATCGAACGCCCTTCTTTGACAAGGGATCTTAAGGTTTTAAAGAGCTCATCGGTTTCAGCCGGAGCCAGCACCGCCGTCGGTTCATCCATGATCAGGATGTCCACCTCACGGTATAACGCTTTTAGGATCTCTACTTTTTGCTGTTCACCCACCGACAGGGTCCAGATTTTGACGTCCGGATCAACCTGCAAACCGAAGCGTTCCTGCAGGGCGGCAATGTCTCGGCGGGCAGTTTTGAGATTAAGAAAAATATTTTTCCCGGAACCCGTGCCGATAATGATATTTTCAAGTACGGTTTGAGAAGGGACCAGGGCAAAATGCTGGTGGATCATCCCCACACCGCGCCTGATCGCATCTTTGGGAGCGGAGAGGTTTACTTTTTCCCCTTTAATGAAAATCTGCCCCTCATCGCAGGTGTAATACCCGAAAAGAATATTCATCAGGGTCGTCTTGCCGGCCCCGTTTTCACCCAGCAAGGCGCAAATCTCGCCGGCATAGAGGTTAAAAGTGATATCGTCGCTGGCAACAGTATCCAGAAAGTGCTTGGTTATACCGGCCATCGTCACCAGCGGCTGTTTGTTATTTATCATGGCGGAGAAATCAGTATACTGATGAACGGAGAACGCCGAGAAAAAAAATTAAAACAATCTCCGCGTGCTCTGCGGTAAGATACTTCTTGAAAACGGCAAAACTGATTTTTTAACAACAACCTTGAACGTTGAACCCTGAACCTGTGAACGGTTATCCCCATTTCAGTCCGAAGCCGGCTTCTGCTCATCAACCGGCACCCGATAGGTTCCGCTAAGAATTTTCTGTTCCAGATCCCGAACCTCTTTAATAACAGCAGGCGGCAGCGTCTTTTCAAAGGAATGAAACGGCGCCAGGCGGGAACCGCCCTTGGCCATCATGGACCATTCGCCAAGATCCATGGACACCCAGGCTTTTTTTCGGACCATTTCGATGCAGAATTTGATGGTGGGATACATGTCCCACATCGGTCCGGTAATCACCACGCCGGGTGCCATCGCATTCTGGTCCGACATGTTGCCGAAGGCAAAGATGCCCTTCTCTTTAGCAGCTTCAAAGACGCCGAATCGTTCGGCAAAAATCAGATCCGCACCGGCCTCGATCTGGGCGATGGCAGCCTCTTTGGCCTTGGGAGGATCGAACCATCCGCCGATATAGGATATTTTAACTTTGACTTTGGGGTTGACTTTAAGCGCGCCGGCTTTGAAGGCATTCACCAGCCGGTTCACCTCTCCGATGGGGATGGCGGCAACCACTCCCAGTACATTGGTTTTGGTAAGACGACCGGCAATTACACCGCACAGGTAGGCTGGTTCGTGAATCCAGTTGTCAAAAACGGAAAGATTGGGTGCGACCGGCCCGAACTCTGAACCGAAGGCAAAAGCGATCTCGGGATAATCCTTGGCAACCCTGCGGACCGGATCTTCTCCCGCCAGAAAGGCGTCTCCCACGATCAGATCAAATCCTCGTTCCGCATATTCCCGCAGAACTTTTTCAAAATCAGCGGCAGCAATTTTCTCGGTGAATTCATATTCGATATTCCCCATTTCCTTTTGGGCCTTGAGACAGGCCTGATGAATAACGCCGTCCCATGGCTCTTCGATGGCTGTCTGAAAAATGGCAGCGATTTTAAAGGGTTTTGTGGCGCTTGCAGTCAATGCAAATGAAACTGAGAAAAAAACGATCATGACACCCCATACAATTTTTTTCATGGCACAGCCTCCTTTTAGAGTTTAATTGTGAATTCTTTGTGTTTTGTGAAAAAACATTTCCGGTTTATCCGGGTAAAGGGTTAAAAGAATCTATTTGGTTTGCTGGATGTTCGCCGACTATGGCTTTTCTTAAGTGCTCCTAATCATAATTGCGGTAACATTTTACAGGACTAATAACCCTGGTTAGATACGCTGCGCTGTTCTTTTAAATTTGATGGTTTCGTAAAAAGTCCGAAAAGAGCCAAATTTCAAATTCCACATTTAATAATTTCAACAGGTTATGGGGATCAAAATTTGAGGATTTTGACTTTTTACGAGATTGTCAAATTTAGCGGGGTAAAGTTTTTTTCGCCTGCAGCGAGATATCCTTAGACCGAAGGCCCTTCTATCCTGATGAGCCTGTAAATCCTGTCTGCTATTTTTTAATTTGAAGAAAGCCCAGATGTTGCAACATTAAGGGGAGATATCCGGCTACCATAAAGTAGCGGTTTAAATTTGTCAAGAAAACATATATCCTATTTTTTTTACAACATTTTTAAATAGTTATAAGTGTTTGCGAGGGTGTTATTTTTAGATCAGTCAGGAAAGTATCGTTTAATTGAGGGAAGCGGGAAGTTGTCCTTGGATAGTTTCATATGGCGGGTTTACTTAAAATCGAATACGGAATCAGGTTATCTATGCTGCAAGGTATCAAGACTGCACTGGAATTGCTGTTTTATTAGCATCATAGCGATTCGCTGCAGTTTTATTCGCTCTGTGGAGAAAGAGGATCACAAGGCAGGACAATGCGATTGACATCAATTTCAGGGTAAGTTCAACCAGTCCCATGGAGTTCTGCCTGTATATCGGATTTTTTATCTCATGAGATACGGCCTGTCTTGGCCTTACAATTTCTGCAACCCTAGGCGAAATAGACGCGGTCCGCTCTTTCACCCCGAGCAGTTCTTGCTGCCCGGTTGTAGTCGGTTCATTTTTTTGGGCTGGTTCTTTATTTTGGGCCGGGAGCTTCTTAAAGTGCGGAATTAAATCTTCCTGGACTGGAACCTCTAAAGTTGGTTTTTCAATCGCCACAAGTGCATCACTTTCAATGCCGGATGGCGGCGCTTGAATTTTAGGAATATGAGCCGGTTTTCCGACTACGGGAACATCCGCCTTTGAAACGGCAATCGATTCATCCTTCCCGCCTATAAATTCATTGCGAATCGAAGGTCGTCCAGCAACACCGGCCCGTGAGGCTTTTTCCGGCGGAGGTGCCGGCAACGGCTTTTGCTTTTCATCCTGCGTCCGGACCTGGGGAAGTGCCTGTAGCGGAATAAGCTGTACCCGTTCCTGAGCTGCTAAGATTTCCGCCTGTGAAAGGACACTGGATTCATTATCCAGGTCCTGGAATCCAGAGCGAACTGATGATTGTATCGTTGCATCAATCCGGGAGACGCTTCCAGGCGAGGGCGTATTCAGTAAATTTTCCTTGTCACCTGGTAACCGGGTTTCGAACGCTGGTTCTGCCGGAGGGGCCCCTTGCATTTGTTCCCGGGCTGCAATCTCAACTTTCACGGTTGGCACGGCAGACCCTGCTGCCGGAACTTCCGGCACAATTTCTTCTAAGTACTTGCCATACACCCAGCCCCTGCCATGGATTTCGCCTTCAACCTCAACCCTGCACCAAAGTCCTTTCTTCTCCAATATCCTGACTTTGAAGCCCTGGGGGACGATACTCAGGATGATCCCCTTTGAATTCGGGTTTTTTCTCAGGTTGACCCTTGCAGTCGCCTTCGCATCCCATTGTTCGGTTGCATTTACGACCGCTGCCCAACAAATAAATGTACCCACGAGGAGAACTAATATGGACTTTCGGGGGTCTATATATCTGGTTTTCATCTAATCTCCTTCTGCAATTTTCCAATTTTTCAGTCAATATTTTGACAGTTGCAGCAGATAACGTTGTCGTTTCAGGTTTACCTATTCTTTGCCGTGTTGTTTATGCAACATTGGGTTTATACTTACCCCCCCTTCTTCCATCAGAAGACGTCCAAATCCGCAAAACAGGCACAAACTTCCTGCCGGATTGAAGAGTCATCGCGATGTTAATTCAGGATCCTAACGTCTTAGACCTGATCGGACCCGATGGACCACAAATCTTTTATCAAAGAATGGATGATGTACTTAAGAATTGATATAGCCGCAAAAAGGCACAAAAAACACAAAAATCTAATTTCTAAATCAATAATTTAAATAGGTTATGAAATATAAATCCAATAATTTTGATTTTTTACGAGACTGTCAAGAATTTGGATGATGAAAATTGCATGTTTCATGCCACGGTAGAAAAAAAATTGCAGATATATCTCAAGCGAGGCCGGCAAGAAACTCATTGGGCGTCAGGACCTTGCCGGAAAATTTATCTTTGAAGTGCTCATTATCCCAGGTAACCATGGTTGAAACAAATGGAAGGTATTTTTCGGCAACGGAGATCATCAATGCATCACCAAATGAGGTTTTTTTACCTATAATATCAAATAACCGATTGATTTTTATGGATGGAAAATCACTTTTAGGGTCCGGCTCAGGTAAAACTGTAATTTTGTATCTGTCTTGAAAATAGGTCCACAAATCAATCAGTTGATCCTGGTTGAGATTAAAAGAAAGGATACTGCAGAGTTCTAACAAATTGACGATGGTAGTAAAACCGCTGCCGTTGTGAGCAACAGAAGAAAGAAATGATTGGTTCAACTTAAAGTTCGTGTCTCTTTTGTAGCGAAGATCAATTACAAAAAATATTTGTATCGATTAAAATCAGTTCCTGTTTCGAACCCACCCGGTTGCCTCTCGCCAATTTTTAAATTCAGGATTCGTGCTGCTAAGAGTTGATTCGATGCTATCCCAGGCTTTTACTGAGTCACTTACCCTATCTATCATCTTTATATCTTTGTCAGTGGCGGGCTCAATAACGGCAAGCGGTTTTCCCCGATATGTCAGCGTAAGTCGTTCGCCGGATTTGATACGTTTGATTACTTCTCCTGTTTTTT
>JAJRVC010000530.1 GCA_024277475.1 Deltaproteobacteria bacterium | reverse complement strand
GGTCTGTTCGTGCTCGGTGAAGCCAACTTCTCGGACCATGGGGCTAATCGTCTGGGTGCCAATTCGCTCATGCAGGCACTGGCGGACGGTTACTTCGTCGCTCCATACACCATTGCCGGCTACCTCGCTGAAGCTGATATCTCGGATGCGAGCCGCGATCATGATGCATTCAAGACGTCCCTTCAAACGGTTGACGCGCGTATCAAGAGACTCTTGTCCATAAACGGTAAACGCACAGTTGACAGCATCCACAAGGAACTGGGAAGAATTATGGAGGATTATGTGGGAGTGACGCGAAACGAGACAGGCTTAAAGACGGCCATAGAGAAAGTCCGGGAACTCAGGGAGGAGTTCTGGGAAAATTTAAAGGTTCCGGGAAATGATCGCAGTTACTGCCTCAATCTCCAAAAGGCGGGGCGCCTGGCTGATTTTCTGGAGCTCGGAGAACTGATGGCCATCGATGCGCTGAATCGCAAGGAATCCTGCGGTGGCCATTTGCGTGAGGAGTCACAAAGCGAGGAGGGCGAAGCCATCCGGGACGACAACAATTTTTGCCACGTGTCGGCCTGGGAGTACAAAGGTGATGGCGTGCAGCCCGAACTTTACAAGGAACCGCTTGTTTTTGAACATGTCGAATTAACCCAGAGGAGTTACAAATAATGAGTGAACCTGAAAAAATCAATATCACTCTGATAATCTGGCGCCAGGAAGGACCGCAAGAACGGGGCCGGTTCGAAACCATTCCTGTCAAAGATGTGGACCCCAACATGTCGTTTATGGAAATGCTGGATGCTCTAAATGAGAAGCTGATTCTCGAGGACAAAGAACCGATCGAATTCGACAATGACTGTCGCGAAGGAATTTGCGGTACCTGTGGGGCGATGGTCAACGGCATTCCCCATGGTCACGGCAAAGGCATGACCATCTGCCAGCTGCACATGCGCGCGTTCAGCGATGGAGATACCATTGTGGTGGAACCCTTTCGGGCCAGGGCCTTTAAAGTGATCAAAGACCTGATCGTGGACCGTGGTGCCCTGGATAAGATCATACAAGCCGGCGGTTACATATCCGTGGATACCGGGGGGCCACCGGATGCCCATAGCCCAGGAAAATGCGGAAGAAGCCATGGACGCTGCTGCCTGCATCGGGTGCGGTGCCTGCGTGGCCTCCTGCCCCAACGCATCGGCCATGCTGTTTGTCAGCGCCAAGGTGTCCCAGTTTGCGCTGCTGCCCCAGGGTAAGCCGGAAGCGAGCCAGCGGGTGCTGGCCATGCTCAAAGAGATGGATAACTGCGGTTTCGGCAACTGCACCAATCATCGAATGTGTGAAAGCGCCTGTCCCAAAGAAGTATCCATTACCCATATTGCCCGCTTTAATCGGGAGTTTTTGAAAGCAGCACTATTTAATAAGGGTAAAATTTGATTATTGACAATCAAACCGCGGTTAGGTATCTGAAACCTTAATGAATGATCCGTTGCTTTTATTGCCGCTTTTCATTATCTTCACCGGTGCACTGGTTGCCGCCTTATTCGGTCTGCCGGCCTTGAATCGGCGACTGTCCATTATTCAACTCAGCTGGTTGTTGGCACTGGCACCGCTGGCAGCCTTCCTCGTACTGCTGCAGTATATTCCAGACCTGCAAGCCAACCTGGCTTTTACCTGGCAGGTTGCATGGATACCGTCACTGGGTTTAAATGCTGGTCTTTACTATGACAGTCTAAGTGCGCTTTTTGCCCTGCTGATCACGTTTATCGGTACTGTTGTGGTCATTTACGCAGGGCAATACTTCAAACACGATTCGGGTGCCTGGCGGTTTTTTACCTATATTTTACTCTTCATGGGTGCTATGCTGGGTCTGGTCATGGCCGGTGATGTGCTGACTCTGTTCATCTTCTGGGAAGGGACCAGCATCGTTTCGTTTCTCCTGGTCGCCTACAAATTCAAGGACGAAACCGCCCGGAAGGGTGCTTTTAAGGCCTTGTTCATCACTGCCGGTGGGGGGATTGCGTTGCTGATCGGCCTGCTTTTTGTGGCCCATGTGGTCGGTGACACACGCTTTATCTCTATTCTGACCAGCGGAGAGGCTCTACGTGAAAGTGGTTATTATCCCCTGATACTCGGGTTGATCGCCCTTGGCGCATTTACCAAGAGTGCCCAATTTCCGTTTCACATCTGGCTGCCGGATGCCATGAGCGCCCCCACGCCCGCCAGCGCCTATCTGCATTCGGCGACCATGGTCAAGGCCGGCATCTACCTGATGGCGCGTTTGCACCCTGTGATGGGACTGACCGAAACCTGGTTCTGGCTGCTGACCATTGCCGGGATGACCACTATGCTGACCGGGGCTGTTCTCGGCCTAAAGAAAAACGACCTGAAGGCCGTGCTGGCCTATTCAACGATCTGCCAGCTCGGTATCCTGATGATGATGATCGGGCAGGACATGGCTATATCCTTTAAAGCCCTGATCATCGGCATCCTGGCTCATGCCCTCTACAAGAGCACGCTCTTCCTGGTGGTCGGTATCGTCGATCACGAAACCGGAACCAGGGATCTGAGGAGGTTGGGCGGATTGCGCCGATCGATGCCTTTCACGTTTGCCATCGGCGGGCTGGCTGCTCTCTCGATGGCCGGCCTGCCGCCCCTGTTTGGCTTTCTGGCAAAGGAAACCCTTCTGGCGACCGCGGTTCACCGCTCGCTGCCCACCGTTGTTGCCTGGATTTTTGCGCTGGCGAGTGTTCTGACCGGAGCGCTGATGCTGGCCATATCCGGCCGGCTGATATGGGATACGTTTTTGGGCCGGCCCCGGGATCCGGACATCCATGGTCGTGAGGCCCCTGCCGCGATGCTTTTGGCTCCGGCAGTTCCTGCCATCCTGTCTCTGGTACTGGGGCAGCTTCCCGGTCCGAAAGAAGGAGCCGCCCTGCTGAGCAACGCTGCCGGGACGGCCTACGGCGCAAGTGTCAAAGTTTCACTGGCCCTGTGGACCGGATTGAATGTTCCGCTGTTGTTGTCCATGATTGCCATTTCCATCGGAACTGTAATTTTTATCTATCGTCGCCGGATCACTGTATGGATGCAGGGCGTTTCGTCCCTACCGACATTAAATGATCTGTTTACAAGGCTTATCCAGGGTATTGATATTCTGGCTGCGGGTGCCACACGGTTACAGCACGGTAAATTGCGTCATTACCTGGTGACCATGCTGGCTTCGGCCCTGGTGCTGGTTTTCTTTTTCGGCGGCTTTCCGCCGCCGGTGGATCTGTCTGCGATAACGGCACCGGCTCTATCATTTGCCGGCGAACTCGTGCTGCTAAAGATAGTTGCCCTGTTGGTTGTCGCCGGAACCTCGATGGCCTGTGTTCTGTTGGCCAACGATTTCTTCGCTATTCTGGCATTCGGGGCATCAGGGCTGGGTGTTGCCGTGCTCATGGCGCTGGAGTCGGCACCGGATGTGGCCCTGGTGCAGATCGTAGTCGACATCTTGCTGACAATTATTCTTGTACTTGCGTTATCACTTCTGCCGGGGA
Source organism: Deltaproteobacteria bacterium (assembly GCA_024277475.1). The sequence goes on along the minus strand of JAJRVC010000530.1, from coordinate 10,154 downwards.
AAAAGCTGCGGGAAGCGCAGAAACTGGCACTAAGTCGACACAGATTGGGCATTTGGCGCGATGCGCTCGTTTCCATCGCATTTGGAATCGTTGTGATGCTCATGTCGCTTACAGCCTTACTCTCACGGCCGCGCATAAGTGAGTTGACACCTTTTTTTGAATCTAACGCCAAAGCAACCGGCTCCAAAAGTATCGTCGGGGCGATTCTTACGGATTTTCGCGGAATCGACACCCTGAACGAAATTGCGGTTTTCAGCATCGCCGGTCTCGGGATCTATACACTACTTTGGTTTGGTACGCGAAAGCACAAAGATATCGATGCGATGGGCGATGAATGGGGGAAGGCGGAAACGCCGGATTTCAAAACACTCGGCGTCGGGGGCAATAAACTTGCCCCCCCGATTCGAGTTCTGGCACGAATTGTCCTACCCTTGGCGATGGTCATCAGCGTATGCGATCTGCTGTACGGCCACGACCAGCCCGGCGATGGATTTACAGCCGGTGTGATCACCAGCATCGGCATCGGTTTCTGGTATGTGGTTTTCGGCTACCACGAAACCCGCCGACATCTGTCCTGGATCAGACCTTCGCGGTTTATCAGCTGGGGCATACTGCTGGCCATTATAACAGGTACAGCGGGGATGTTTGTCAGCGGTAGTTTTCTATCTAATGTAGATTTCGATGAGATGATGGGGCTCAAACTGCCGGCGGGCATACACTTGAGCACGTCGTTTTTATTCGAGTCCGCTATTGCGCTCAGCGTTGTGGGAAGCGTTATGCATATGCTCAACGCGATGGGCCATCCGGAAGAAGAGGATACATTATGGAAATTATGATCGCTTTTGCCATCGGACTGACATTTGGTGTTGGCCTTTTCAATATATTGAGACGGAATGTGATCCGGGCAGTCATCGGATTGATGCTGCTGGCCAATGCCGTCAATCTCTTTCTACTCTCTACCGGCGCATACACAGGCCAGGAGGCGCCTTACGTCGGTATAACCGCAGGGAACTTTAGCGATGCGCTGCCCCAGGCTCTGATATTGACGGCTATCGTAATCAGTTTCGGTGTGACGGCATTCGTTCTGGCCATGCTGTTTGTTATCGCCAGGCGATATGATACCTGTGATGGGGATGCGATTGACGGGTTGAAGAACTAAATTCGGTGTTTGGGACCGTTTGAAGGGAATGTCCAGTCAGTCAACTGTATTTCGCAAGATTCAAACAACGTTGTAAGACCCTAGGACATATTTACAAATGCTCCTCGACCACCTGGTCATACTGCCTATCATAACCCCGCTTGTCGGCGGACTCATTGCGCTGATTTTTAAACGGCATGCGCGTGTACAGAGCTGGTTGGCCGTGGGAGCCATGACCGCGGGTTTTGTCTGCACCGCATGGCTCCTCTTTATGGTCCGGCACAGCGGACAACCGGTGGTGTTGCAGGTGGGAGGCTGGAACGCGCCGTTCGGTATTACACTGGTTGCCGATTTGCTTTCGGCGATGTTCGCCTTGATGAGTCAGTTCGTGCTGGTTATGGGCGTTTTATATGCAATCGGGAGCAAGGACAGCTGCGTTAAGTATCCAACTTTCTATCCGCTGTTTCTTTTTTTGGCAACCGGATTGACCGGCGCCTTTCTGACCGGAGATATTTTTAATCTCTTTGTGTTTGTGGAACTGCTGGCAATATCCAGCACCGTGCTGACGGCGATTTCAGATGACCGCTTCGGAACCGAGGCCGCGTATAAATACTTTTACATGAGCCAAATCGCCGCTATTCTGCTACTGCTTTCCATCGGCGCCCTGTATGTGAGCTGCGGCACTCTGAACATGGCCCAACTGTCTGCAGCGATCGCCGCTGACCCGCAGAAATCGCTGGTGCCGCTCACCGTGGCTTTTCTTATGGCGTCCTTTATGATCAAAAGCGCCACGTTTCCCTTTCACTTCTGGCAGCCTGATTTTCATACCGCGGCGCCGACACCGGTTAGCGCCATGCTTTCGTCGGTGGTTGTAAAGCTGGGTGTCTACGGATTCATCCGGATGACCACGCTGCTGTTCGTCGGCTATTCATCTTTGATGCAGCAAGCCCTAATTGTCCTGGGGATAGCCAGCATCTGTTTCGGTGGGACGTCGGCCATCGGGACCCATAATGTCAAACGGATGCTGGCCTATTCCACGCTGGCTCAGGTCGGATTTATGCTGGTGGGCATCGGATGGGCTACACCGTCAAGTTTGACAGCGGCTCTCGTTTTCGCCTTTAACCACAGCATCGCCAAAGCGGCCATGCTCATGCTGGCCGGCTATATCGCCAGCCGGGCATCGGTCAAATCGGCAGCTTTTAAGGTTGTAACCGGCGTGGGAAGACCGCTACCCCTGGCTGGTGCTTTATTCTTTATCGGTGGTCTCGGTTTGGCCGGCATCCCGCCCACCAACGGTTTCATCAGTAAAATGCTGCTTTTCAAAAGCGGTCTTGAAGCCGAACAGGTGTGGACACTGCTGCTGATCGGCCTTGCGAGCGTATTGACATTGGTTTACACCATGAGAGCATTTATGCGTATCTGGTGGCTATCACCGGCCGAGGGGATAACCACCAAACCGGCAGGCGACAGTCTCTATGCACCGTTGTTGCTTGTCACCCTGATTTTGTTTCTTGGTCTTTTCGCAGACCCACTGGTAGCATTGTCCCGTGAGACGGTGCGCTGGCTGGTTAATCCACTAATCTATATTCAAGCGGTTCTGGGGAATTGACGACTATGCATACGATAGTTCCGATGTTCGTCCTGGTGTTTACCTATCTGGCGCTGTCGGCCAATTTGGAGTTTTCGAATTTTATTCTGGGATTTGTTATCGCTACCGGAATCTTGAGCCTGCTCCGGTTCCCGCGCTTCCCTGTCAGATGGTCGCAGTTGCCCCCGGCCTTCATGGCACTGGCGAAATTTATCGGGATTCTCCTGTACAACGTCACCAGGAGCGGTATTCAAATGGTCCTGATCATCCTGCATCCGAAATTGCCGATCAAATCCGGAATCGTTGCCATTACCGCCGGTTGTGAAAGCGAATTCGGCCGGGCGATCAGCGCCCACGCGATCTCCCTACCCCCCGGCGAACTGTTCGTGGAGATAGATGACGACGGTACCATGTATATCCATAGCCTAGACGTTTACTTGACTGAGAAACAAGCCGGGGCAGCTCAAAAAATTCAGGGTGAAATGTTGAGAAAGATTCTGGACTGAAAAACGGCATTTGACCGGGAGTTTATCGTGGAACAGCTTTTGATTACAATCCTACACATTTCGCTACTCATCCATGTTCTACTCATGTGCCTGGCCGCCTGGAGACTGTGGAACGGAGAAAATGTTATCGACCGGTTGATGGCCTCGGATTTGCTCAGCAATCTGACCATGGCGGTTCTGGTTCTGGCCGCCCTGATACACCGGCAGAAGATATTCATCGATGTAGCCCTTGGACTGGCCGCCATCGGCTATATCACGATTATAACCTTTGCCAAATACATTTCGGACAAACGCATGTTTTGATGGTGACTTTCATGGAAACTGTTTTTTACATCTTCGCCATTGCCGCCGTAGTGATCGGAACATTTTTTTCGGTAGTCGGTGTTTTGGGATACTTCCGTCTACCTGACGTCTATACCCGCCTACATGCAGCCGGGATGGTGAGCATATTCGGCGTGGTGTTGCTGCTCGTTGCGGCTGCCGTCCTGACCCCTGTGAGCTGGGGGCATGCACTGGTGTTGATTCTTTTCTTGCTGGCGGCCGGCCCGCCAACGGCTCATGCTATTGCTTCAGCCGCAAAACGAATCAATCTTCCAATGAAAGGAGCACGACGTGACGATCTGGCACGTGAGACCAAACCGGCCCTGAAATAAAGACCCGCAGTGCAAGACAGGTTCCATAAAGCGGAATTCGGTAACGTCTCGGAATTTCTTGTTGGCGATCTCATTATGAAACGACCCACAGCGCACAGCCGGAAACCTTATTGATAACATAGTGCGACACACTGCCCGTGAAAAACGCTTTATTGATTCCGCGTCTGCCAATCACCACAGTCCCGAAGTTACCTTTACCGGCGGTTTCGATGATGACCTTACCGGGGCGCCTCCGGCCTTCCACCGTTTGAATATCAATCTGGCTTTGGGACAGGCCGACATCCTTGAACATTTTCACGGCTGTTGAGTAAAATTGGTCGATCCGCTTTTTGTCATCGCTTGACACCAGGTCTTCTAATTCCGCCGACGGTTCTTCATCGAGGCCTTCTTCGTAAAATTCTTTGGCGTTACCCATTACATGCAAAAGTGTGACTTCTACATTTGGATTGCGCATCAACATAAAGCTGATATGGTCGACGGCTCGAAGTGAACTTTCTGAACCATCAACGGCAACCATTATTTTGTCGGGAGCAACCTCGCCGTCCACAAGCCAAACCGGTATGAATTGGGAGTGCTCCAACAAATTAGAGGATACGCTCCCCATAAACACTTCCTGAAGACGCGTCATTCTCCTGCGACCTACAACAATCGCGTCATAACGGCCCACGTGACCGAAATCGATAATATCTTTGGCCAAACCCAATGTTCTCGGCCGGGTCACAATTTCGATTCGATCTTCGCCAATTCCCATGCGCACCATATTATTTTGGTATTGCTCAAGTGTTTTGCGGGCCGATGCGTCGTTTTTCTTATTCACTTTATCCAATTCAGCCCTTGCTTGCGGACTTGTCCGGGCCTCATCTAGCAGATAATGCGATATCATCGGCTGGACATGAAACAGAACATAATGAAGATTTCTTACCGTCGAGGATATGGCAACTGCGTATTTGACGGCATCTTTCGATTGAAGTGAATCATCCACAGCCAGCAGAATTTTTTTTTCCATCAGTTTATTCTCCTTAATTACGTCTCGGAATTTCTACAACCTACTGAGAATATAGAGGTTTTTTTAGATCTTCCGAATTTTCCCCGAAATTGGATACGGTGACGCCAAAATGTAAGTTATTTATCGGTTTTCAGATACAGACCAACGTGAGGAAACACCCTGTCGGCAAAAAGATAAACATTTAAATATAGAAAACAATATTGGTTGTCAACTGCGATTTTTGAGGCCCATGCCAAGATTATCTTTAATATTGACAATTATTTCTGAGAACGTATATAAAACGAGATGGGTTTTGAATTAAATCTTCTGTTCGTATTCGGGATGAAAAATCGTAGGCCTCGTCCAGCTGAATTTTTATTTTAAGAATGGTGCATACAGAATACAATTCTAAATTTTCCAACCATTTTCTAAACAGGGTTCTATCCACCATAACACCGTTCACAAAAAGAGGAGAATTCAAATTATGTTCCCAGAGTTAACCCGACACACACGTGTGCTGGAGATTGTCGGAGATACGATCCGGGTAAAGGCCAAGGGTGCCGCTTTTGGTGATCTGGCCATCGTCGAGAATGTCGATGGTGAAACCTCTCAGGCCAAGGTGGTTGAACTCGATCGTGATATTGTCAGCCTGCAAGTATTTGCCGGCAGCAAGGGGCTGTCAACCGACGCCAGTGTGCGTTTTCTCGGCCATCCTCAAAATGTGACTTACTCTGATAATATTTTGGGAAGAATTTTTCGGGGGTCCGGGGAATCCTTTGATGACGGTCCCGATCTATCCTCGGATCCGACAATCGAGGTCGGAGGTCCGACCGTAAACCCCATGATGCGGGTGATGCCCGATAAAATGATCCAAACCGAAGTTCCCATGATCGATCTGTTTAACTGTTTGGTGGAAAGTCAAAAGATCCCGATCTTCTCGGTGGCCGGCGAACCTTATAACGAATTGCTTGCACGTATCGGTTTTCAGGCCGATGCCGACATTGTGGTTTTTGGCGGACTCGGGTTGATTTTTGATGACTACCATTTTTTTCGCTCCGCTTTTGAGGAGCATGGCGTTTTTCACCGTACAGTGATGTATATCAACTTAGCCGCCGACCCGATTGTGGAGCGGTTGTCGATTCCGGATATGGCGCTGGCCGTGGCCGAAAAGTACGCTGTGGAGGAAAGTAAGCGGGTGCTGGTGCTATTGACGGATATGACCGCTTATGCGGACGCCATGAAAGAAATCGGTATTTCCCTGGAACGTATTCCGGCCGCCCGCGGCTACCTGGGTGATCTGTATACCCAGCTGGCCATGCGCTACGAAAAAGCCTGTGATTTCAAAGGTGCCGGCTCGGTCACCATCCTCACGGTGACAACGATGCCCGGCAACGATGTTACCCATCCGGTACCGGATAACACCGGCTACATCACCGAAGGCCAGTTCTATTTGCATGATGGATTTATCGATCCCTTCGGCTCCCTGTCGCGTTTGAAGCAGCATGTGGTCGGCAAGGCGACCCGTGAGGATCACAGCCAGATCATGAACACGATGATCCGTTTATACTCCAATGCGCAGGATGCCGAGAAGAAGCAGGCCATGGCTTTCGAGTTGTCCGCCTTCGATGAAAAATTGCTTAAATTCGGACAGCTTTTTCGTGAGAGATTTATGGATATCCGGGTTTCCATGCCGGTGATTGAAGCCCTGGATCGTTGCTGGGAGACACTGGCCGAATGTTTTGAATCCCAGGAACTGCTTATGAAGCTGGAGTTGATTGATAAATATTTTAAAAAGAATGACGAATGACAAATGTCGAATGGTGGAATTCTGTCGATTCTTTTTATAACTGGTTGGTTCATGCATCGCAGAGTAGATCCGCATATTTTGTATGATTTTGGAGTGTCTCAATTAATGATCAACAGGAGTCCATAGTTACTTCTAAAGCTCGTTCAAAAACCAATCGAGTATAAGAGAATCATCAATGAACTATAGGTATTCGTCAAGCGTCATTCCCCAAGGGGGTCGGCTATGGCAAAACTATCCTTGAGCAAAAGCGGGCTTCAGAAGCAGCGCGAAGATATGCGCCTGTATGAGCGGGTGCTGCCGTCGCTGGATCTCAAGCGGATGCAGCTTTCCGGTGAATTAAAGCGTGCCCGGCAGCAGCTGGTCGAAGCAGAGGCTGAGGTTGAAAAGTTAAATAAACGGGTCGCGGAACAGTTGCCGATGCTTGCGAATCGGGAAATTGAGGTTTCGGGGCTGGTTCAGGTGGAATCCTTTCAGCTCGAAGAGGAGAATCTGGTGGGCGTTAAGCTTCCCGCCCTGATGGAAGTAAAGTGCAACATTAGGCCCTATTCGATGCTGGCCAAGCCCCATTGGGTGGATGTGCTGGTTGACCAGCTTAAGCAAATGGTCGAACAAAAAACCAGGGTTCAGGTGGCGGCAGAACGGGTGCGTTTGCTGGAAAAGGCCGAGCGCAAAGTCACCCAGCGTGTCAATCTTTTCGACAAAATTCTGATCCCCACTGCCAAGAAAAATATCCAGAAGATCCAGATATATTTAGCCGATGTCGAACGGGCCGCCGTGGTACGTTCCAAACTAACAAAAAAAATGCGGCAGCAACAAGCAGCAGCGGAGTGAATTTTTTGATACTTTAGACCGCAAGTAGTAACCGTTCAGGGGTTCAGGGTTCAAAGTTCAAAGGTTCGGGTTGAGGTTCAATTACGAGTAGTATAAGTTATTTAAGGGATACAACACGATGAGTATCGTATCGCTGGCAAAAGTGACGTTTTATGGCCACACAGATGACCGGCAGCAGATCCTCTCTAACCTGCAAAAATTCGGCTGTCTGCATCTGATTCCGCTAACCCCCGAGAAAGAGATCCTTCACCAGGGGGGAGGGCCTTCTTCGCGTGCCCGGGAAGCCCTTCGATTTCTCACCAGCTGTCCGAATAGGCGGCGGCAGGTACGGGATGCCAAAAAATTTGATGCCCATGCAATCGAACAACAGACACTTGCGCTATTGGATAAAATTCAAGACCTGGAGGCTGAAAGAGATTTTCTGATGGGCCGGGTGGCAGATCTGAAGCCCTGGGGTGAGTTTTCTTTTCCGCAGCGCGAAGCACTCAACAATCTGAGGCTGTGGTTTTATGTCGTCCCTCATAACGACCTAAAAAAAGTTGAAGCTACGGACCTCCTATGGGAGATGATATCACGCGACAATCGTTTTTGCTATGTAGTGGTGATATCAGAAAACCAACCGGAAGGAATGCCGGTTGAACGGGTTCGCACCGGCAACAAACCCCTTTCGCAATTGGAAGATCGGCTGGAAGCGGTTGAGTTGGAGCTGGAAGACCGGCAGGCCGAGCGCACCGGTTTGACCCGCTGGTGTACTCTATTTGCCCGCAGTATTGATCGCCTGGAAGATCAAGCGGCCGTGGCCGCGGCGACGCAGCAGACCTATGCCGAGGATCCCATCTTTGCATTGCAGGCCTGGACCCCTGTCAACAGCGTTGCCAGGTTGCAGCAATATGCCGGTGACAAGGGGTTGGTCATTGAAGTGACAGAGCCCCAACCGGAGGAAACACCGCCCACCTTAATGCAAAATCCACCGGGGTTGGCCGGCGGGCAGGATCTGGTTTCATTTTATACCACACCCAAATACTGGCTGTGGGATCCGTCAATGATAGTGTTTTTTTCTTTTGCCCTCTTTTTTGCGATGATTTTTTCCGATGCCGGATATTCGGCCAGTCTGGGTCTGATTGTGGCTGCGTTTTGGAAAAAAATGGGGCGATCGGATGCCGGCCGACGCTTTCGCATTCTGCTGGCAACCCTGGTGGGTGCAGGAGTGGTCTATGGCGTGATCGTCGGGAGTTATTTTGGCGTTTCCCCGGCTGCAGGCAGTCTGCCGGCCAAACTGAAAATTGTCGACATGATGGATTTTAGCCTCATGATGCAGTTATCGATTTTATTGGGCGTTTTCCATCTTGTTGTCGCTAATGCCGTCACCGCTTTGCACTTTCGGCGTTCGATTCGGGCGGCCGTACCCACCGCCTGGATTTTTATCTTTTTGGGTGCCGCAGCCCTCTGGCAGGCTGCCTCCCATGGTGATACCCTGGCCTTTTTGCAGCCTTACGGCATTGCGGCCATGGTGCTGGGGCTGGCAGGCGTGGTGCTATTCAGCAGTCCCGAGGGCCCGCTCTGGAAGCGCCTGCTAAAAGGGCTTGGCGGGCTTACCGGTCTTTCCAATGCTTTCGGGGACGCGCTGAGCTATCTGCGGCTTTTTGCCCTCGGCCTGGCCAGCGCGTCCCTGGCAGGCACGTTTAACGATATGGCCTGGCAGGTCAAAGAAGCGCTGCCGGGGGTTGGAATCCTGTTCGCGCTTCTGATTGCCCTGTTCGGACACACCTTGAACTTTGTATTGGCTTTAAGTAGCGGATTTATCCATGGCCTGCGTCTTAACTTTATTGAATTTTTTAGGTGGAGTATTTCCGAAGAAGGGCATCCATTCAATGCCTTTGCAAGAAAGGAGAAAGAATCGTGGAAAACATGATATTAGCTTTGGGTTGGTTGGGCGTATTCGCCCCGCTGGCTCTGGGAGCCGTCGGTAGTATCATCGGCTGCTCAAGGGCCGGACAGGCGGCAATCGGCGCCATGCTGGAGACCGAAAGCGGCTACGGCCGGTTTATAGGCGTATCGGCGATGCCGTCTTCCCAGGTGATCTATGGGATCGTCGTTACATTGACTTTCGGGGAAGCCATCAAACCGGAATCTGCCGCAGCCATTTTTGGCATCGGTGTGTTAACCGGGCTGGCCCTGATGGCCAGCGCTGTTTACCAGGGGTATGCTTGCGCTTCATCCATCAGCGTTTCTAAAAGTAAACCCGAGGTGTTCGGCATTTCCCTCGCGCCGGCGGCTGTGGTGGAGGGCTTTGCCGTTTTTGCCTTTGTGTTTGCACTGGTACTGCTGGGCACCGCTACCGGAGGAGGAGGTTAAAGCATGGCAGAGACGACAACAGTTACATCGGGCGTCCAGGAACTCATCAACCGGCTGCGGGATGAGGGTGTCAAAGCCGGCCGGGAAAAGTCCGATCAGGTTCTGAGAGAGGCCCAGCAGGAGGCTTCCAGGATTGTGGCTCAAGCCAAAGCCGAGGCCGAAGAAATGTTAAACAAAGCCCGCAGCGAAATCGAAACGGAGCAAGTGACAGCCCTTGAATCCTTGCGTGTGGCGATCCGGGACACTGAGCTTAAAATGGAGGCGGAGCTGAAAGCCACATTTGCGGCCCAT
>JAJRVC010000529.1 GCA_024277475.1 Deltaproteobacteria bacterium | reverse complement strand
GGCATGAAACAAAAACTGGGGTTGGCCTGCACACTGGTGCAACCGCCGCAATTGCTGCTGCTTGACGAACCCACCGTGGGCGTCGACCCGGTATCGCGCCGCGAGCTGTGGCATATCGTCGATCGTTTCGTACACCAGGAGGGCACAACCGTGCTGCTGAGCACCGCCTACCTGGATGAGGCCGAACGCTGCAACGAAGTGATCATTCTTCACGACGGCAAGCTGCTCGGCAATGGACCTCCGGCAGCTTTCAGCGATCCGCTGGCGGGACGAACCTTTAAAATACGGGCCGGTGGCATGAAAAATCGCCATTTGCAGGAAAAACTGGCTGCCGCACCCGGTGTGACCCATGCGGTCATCCAGGGAGATAGCGTGCGCCTGGTGCTGGCGCCGCAAACCATACCGGCGGTGGAAAAATTGCTGCCGGGGGTTGATGGTGCTGAACTGCAGGCGGTTGAGCCACGCTTTGAAGACGGTTTTGTGGCCATGCTGGGCGAGCGCAGACCCAAAAAAGGCAATCGGTTTACGGCTGCAAAAACATCGCTTTCCTCTCACCGGGGTACCAAAAACAAATCCGATGGTTTCATCATCGAGGTACACGACGTGCAGCGCCGGTTTGGTGATTTTTATGCAGTCAAAGGTGTGAGCTTTAACGTCCGGCCGGGAGAGGTATTCGGACTGCTGGGGGCCAACGGCGCGGGCAAAACCACGACCTTTCGCATGCTTTGCGGACTGCTGCCGGCCAGTGCGGGCAGCCTGCATATTGCCGGAGTGGATGTGCGCCGTACGGCAGCGGCGGCGCGGGCGAAAATCGGCTATATGTCACAGAAGTTTTCCCTTTACGGCAATTTCAGTGCGGCACAAAATCTGAAGTTTTTCAGCAGTGCCTATGGGCTGAAAGGCCACCGTCGGGCCGCCCGCATCCAGTGGGCCGTCGAACAGTTTGAACTTACGCCCGTTCTGGACGCTACCAGCGCGACACTACCGCTGGGCTACAAGCAGCGCCTGGCGCTGGCCTGTGCGTTGATGCACGCGCCCGATATCCTGTTTCTCGATGAACCCACTTCCGGTGTGGATCCCCTGGCCCGCCGCGAGTTCTGGCATCGCATCAACGCGCTGGCCGCTCAAAAAGTGACGGTGATGGTCACCACCCACTTCATGGAAGAAGCCGAGTATTGCGACCGTATGGCCATCATGGTGACCGGTGAAATTCTCGCCCTGGGGACACCGTCGGAAATCAAAGAGCAGGCGCGTTCAAAGGACAGTCCCGCACCGACCCTGGAAGACGCGTTTATCCATATTATTCAGTCACAGGAGGCGCGAAAGTCCCCATGACGCCATATCACAACAGCCCACCTGGAGCCGGGCCGTCAGCCGGAAGCCGCGCACTAATGCGCCAGCGCGGCCTGATACGCAAGGAATTTTTACAGGCATTGCGTGACCCCAGCACCCTGGGGATCGCCTTCGTATTGCCCGTGGTCCTGCTTTTACTCTTCGGATATGGAGTTTCGCTGGACGCCGAACACGTCCCGATAGCCCTGGTGGTTGAAAAACCGACACCGGATACCTGCAGCTTTTGCGGCGCTTTTGAACATTCCCGCTATTTAGAGCCGGTAACCCTGCACGGAATGCACTCGGCCCTGCAGGCCTTGGCAGCCCATCGTATCAACGCCATCGTTCACCTGCGGGAGGATTTTTCACGCCGGCTGCGGTCGCCAGATAACGCTGCCATTCAACTAATCGTCAACGGCGTTGACGCCAACACGGCCCGCATCATTGAAGGTTATGTGCAAGGCGTGTACGGAAACTGGCTCGAAGACTATGCCGCTGCAAAGGGCCGGCCACTGAACATCCCGGTGCGCATCGAGCAGCGCGTCTGGTTCAACAGCAATCTCCGCAGCCGCAATTTTCTGGTGCCGGGGCTGGTGGCGGTTATCATGACCCTGATCGGCGCGCTGTTAACCGCCCTGCTGATGGCCCGGGAGTGGGAACGCGGCACCATGGAAGCTTTGATGGTCACTCCCGTCACCATTCGCGAAATTCTGATCGGAAAAATTGTACCCTATTTTATCCTGGGTATGGGCGGCATGGCCCTGTCGGTCATCATGGCCGTCTGGCAGTTTAACGTTCCGCTGAGAGGCTCCATCTGGGTCCTCTCGCTGGGAACATCGCTGTTTTTACTGACGGCTCTCGGGATGGGGCTGCTGATTTCAACCCTAGCCAGAAATCAGTTTGTCGCCGGCCAGGTGGCCATCATTACCACCTTTCTGCCGGCCTTTATCCTGTCGGGATTTATTTTCGATATCGGCAGCACACCACCGGTTATTCAGGCCATCACCTACCTCATCCCGGCCCGGTACTTCGTTGCGATCCTGCAGACCGTGTTTTTGGCGGGCAATGTATGGTCGATAATTGTGCCCAACTCCCTGGCGCTGATGATCATGGCGGTGATATTTATCGGCCTGACCCGCAAAAAAACCTGTAAACGGATGGATTAGGAACTGCTAATGGCATCACGAATCATTGCTTTGATTATCAAGGAGTTTCTGGCGCTGCTCAAAGATCCAAAAAGTCGTTTTGTAATTATTGGACCGCCTGTGTTCCAACTGCTCGTGTTCGGGTATGCCGCCACCTTTGATCTCACCAATGTCCCATTTGCAATTTACAATGAAAGTTCCTCTGAAGACGCCCGGGAACTGGTGGCCCGTTTTCGCGGTTCAGCCAACTTTAATGAAGTCGCCACCATCACCCATGATGAACAGATGGCCCCGTTAATCGACAGCAAGCAGGTACTGCTGGTGGTGCACATCGGGCCGCTCTTCAGCCGCAATCTACGAACCTCGGGAACAGCGCCGCTGCAAATCATCCTCGATGGCCGCGATTCAAACACGGCCATGCTGGCCATGGGGTATATACAAAAAATTGTCGACACTTATAACGTGCAGTGGGCCGAAAAACACGATATGACCGGACCACCGGCGCGCCTGGTGGTGCGCTCCTGGTTCAACCCGAACCTGGTCAGCCGCTGGTTTATCGTACCGGGCATCGTCGGGCTGTTGACGCTGGTGGTGACCATGCTGGTCACAGCGCTGTCGGTCGCCCGCGAACGCGAGCAGGGAACCTTTGATCAATTGCTGGTTACGCCATACCATCCCTGGGAGATTCTTATCGGCAAAGCGGTACCGGGATTTGTCATTGGTACGGTCGAGGCGACGATTATCATTATGGTGGCGGTTTTCTGGTTTCATGTTCCGTTGCTGGGAAGTCTGCCGGCCCTGTACACCGGACTTTTCCTGTTTTTGCTTTCTGCCATCGGCGTGGGCCTGATGATCTCATCGCTGTCGGTAACCCAGCAACAGGGGTTGTTGGGGGCCTTTATGTTCCTGGTTCCGGCAATTATTCTTTCCGGCTTTGCTACCCCGATTCTCAACATGCCGCCGGCTGTTCAGAAACTGACCCTGATCAATCCCATGCGTTACTTCATGGTGATCGTGCGCGGGGTCTTTCTCGAGGGCACCCCGTTTCATTTGCTCATCGATCAGTTCTGGCCCCTGGCGGTCATCGGCTTTGTTACCCTTAGCATGGCTTCCTGGCTCTTTCGCCGCCGCATGTATTGAAAGGAATCCATTCAGAGTTATCGTCGCAAATTATCATTCACCAAATTTCAAAATCAGTTTACCCACCGTGGTGCCGGATTCAAGGGCGCGATGGGCATCAGCTACTTTTTCAAAGGGATAGCTCTGCAAGGCCGGTGCCTGAATTTTCCCTTCCGCCACCCACTTCATAAGATCCTGCATGGATTCTTTCAGCAGATCCATCTTATGAAAAAGGTATGATAGATTAAATGCGATCAGGCTTTTATTTTCATTGGTCATATTCAACGGGCTCCATCTCGGAATTCGAAAATATTCATAGGCAAGTTTGAAGTAATTCGGAAAGCCTCCCCGTTTTGACAGCATGGAATGAAAGCCGTAGGTTACCAGCTTGCCGCTCGGGGCCAGGTGCCGGTAACTTTGTTTTAAAGTGGCGGGACCGTTGCCGTCAAAGACAACGTCAAAACCCTCCGGGCAGATTTTTTCAGCACGGGCCCACAGAGCATCTTTGTTTTTGTCGATCACAAAGTCGGCCCCATATTCTATGGCGGTATTGACTTTGTGACCGGCGCCCACCACCCCAACTACATAGCAGTCGGCAATCTTGCCCAATTGCAGCAAAGCGCCGCCGACCCCGCCGGCGGCTGAATGTACCAGGATTTTCATTTGTGGCCGCAGTACAATGTTTTGAAAAAGACCGTGATAGGCTGTCAGAAACACCGTTGGAAAGGCCGCCCATTGGTCGATGCTAAATCCCGAGTCTTTCGGAACTATAAAGACCTGCTCCCGGGGGACGCACAGATGGGAGGCATAGGCACCGAAACGCGTCAGGCCAAAGACCGACGTCCCTTCAGTAAGGCCGGACACCTCCCGGCCGCATTTGATCACTTTGCCTGAAAATTCGAACCCCGGTGTAATCGGCCAACCTACGAACTCTTTGCCTGATTTGTAAAGACCTAGTCGAATAAACACATCTGCAAAGTTAACACCGGCGGCAGAGACTTCGATAAGAACCTCGTTTTTTTGAGGTATTGGGGTGGGAAAGTCCTTTACCTGAAGCCGCCGGTAGCCGCCGGGGCGTTTGATGACGATTTTTTTCATGGCATTACCCTCGTTAAAACTGATGTGACCGCAAAAAGGCACAAAAAACACAAAAATAAAATTTTATACTTAATAATTTCAATAGATTATGAGATAAAATGATTGTCAGGATCGGTCCGGATCCGGGGAATTAGAAAAAAATCAACCTTTTGAATTTAAACGCTTATAAATCGCCCTGTTCTGTTTATATATATTCAAATATTCTTGGAATAGGTCGTCATATATCTTGCGATTTTCTGGATTCGGTTCAAAGTTCTTATTGATTTCGACATGCCTTGGGATGTCTTCGAATTCAAGAAAACCCAGGGCAACCGATGCGATAAAGGCCGCCCCGCGCACATTGGTTTGAATAGGGTCTTTCACCTGTCTTATAGTTCGGTTCAGGATATCCGCGTGAATTTGGCACCAAAGATCGGAAACGGCGCCGCCGCCGACGATGTGTAACGGGTTCATTTGACGTCCGATGAATTTTTCGACGTACTTCAGGACCCATTTTTGGTTAAATGCCACGCCTTCGAGAGATGCCCTGATGATGTCTTCACGGGTGTTGTCCAAGGACAAATTAAACAGGCCGGCCCGTAAAGAATTGTCTTCAACCGGCGTGCGTTCACCGTTCAACCAGGGCGTAAATATCACCTTGTTGCTGCCGGCCGGAACTTTTGCGGCAATTCGGTCAAATACTTTATAAACATCCGGTACGGCCTGCTCTTTCAACAGTTCGTCCTGATGATAAAGGATATTATTTTTCAAATATGTCAACACCCCGCCGGCGGTCTCCTGTTCGTTTACTATGATATACCTGCCGGGAATCGAGCTGGGTATGGAGGCGATGGCGTGCATGATATCCGTTTTTTTGAAAGGAACATGGGCAACGATCCAGGAGGAGGTCCCGATATAGATATGTCCTTCAAAATCTCCGATTGCACCGGAGCCGAGAGCTGCAGCATGGATGTCCGGAGAGCCCATGACCACCTGGACGTCCGGCCTCAAACCCAGTTCATCCGCAACTTCCTTCTTTAGCGGACCGAGAATATCAATGGCTCTGTATAGATCGGGAAACTTTTCTCTGTCAAACCCAACCAGCTTTAACAGCTTGTCATTATAAGAAATATTCTGTATATCGCGGTTGTCGGTAATCCAGTGACAGGTTATGGAGTCATGGGAGGCGGCGAATTTGCCCGTCAGACACAAGTTAATGAAATCTTTCGGTTCAAGAAATTTATAAGTTTTTTGATACACTTCCGGAAATTCATTTTTAATCAGCAAAATATGGCCGACGGGATCTTTCCCGGACTGCCCCGGTGCACCCCCTGTCATCCGAATCCACTGGATCAACTTCAGCAGCCCGTAACCTTCAATGTTAACGACGCCTTTTGAGATGTCACGCACATATTTAGCACCGCGCATATCCATCCAGATAATGGCGTTCATCAAAGGGTTTCCTGCCCGGTCCACGGCTACCGTGCCTGCCCATTGGGTCGAACTGGCGATGGCCACAACATCATCCGGATCGATCAGCCCCTTGCCCAAAAGACGTTTTGATGTTGCCATGATGGCGGCCCACCAATCACCTGGTTTTTGTTCAGCCCCTCCATCGGGTAATAAAACTAACGGAACTTCCTGGAATTCAAAATCGACAACTTTGCCATGGGTCGACACCAGTGCCGTTTTGCTGCCGGATGTCCCCAAATCAATGGATAATACAAATTTTTCAGTTTTTTCCGACATAAGTGTTGCCTTTTCTTAATTTAAAGTAATCGACTCCGCTCTTTTTGACAAAAGCAG
This sequence comes from Deltaproteobacteria bacterium, assembly GCA_024277475.1. The sequence continues at coordinate 4,065 of JAJRVC010000529.1, read as the reverse complement.
TGAGTAAATTCGTGATTGAATTTACAAATCGATAGACCTGGCGAATCTTCCCTTTTCGCGACGGTACCAGTGGGCGAGTCGGACGGGAGAGATCCCGAGTAAGTAGGCGACAATAATCATTTGATTTAACAGCCAGGTTTTAAGAATTCCAAGATTTAGATATCGCCGGGGTGAGGTACACACGGACTCTGGTAAAATGATAATTTTGCCCTTTCGCCGCAGGCGCCGGATAAACTCAAAATCTTCCATGATTGGAAAATCCGGAAATCCCCCAATTTTGTAAAATAGATCACGACAAACAAACAGTGCCTGGTCGCCGTAAGGCAGCTGAAAAAACCGCGAACGCCAGTTGGCGACTCGTTCAATAAAGCGCAGGCTCCTGACCTCCGAGTTTATCCCCAGAGAGAATGCCCCGGCGCAAAAACCATTTTGGCTTACGGCTGCCATGATTTTTGTATCGAAGTCATCCGGCAGGCGGGTATCGGCATGCAAAAACAAAAGCACGTCACCGGTTGATTCAGCGGCGCCGGCATTCATTTGTACTGCCTTTGAAGCATCGGTTGACAACACCCTGGCGCCAAGGGACCGGGCCAGTTCAATGGTGTTGTCCCGGCTGCCGCCGTCTACGACTACAATTTCCACTTCTTTGCTTTTTCGCAGATGGGATATTGCTTCTTTTATACTCCCTGCTTCGTTCAATGTCGGTATGATGATCGATAAACGCTTTTTCCTAAAGAATTCCAATGTCGGTTTTAAAGCTCTATGCCGGACGGCAAGGTCCTCCGGACGATCCACATCATTGAGGGTATCGAGGAGGATATAATTTAGCCCTATTTTTTTTGCGACAGCAAGGGTTTGTGACAATACCCTGTCCGTACCCCAATGGATTCCATTGAAAAGCCGGGGATTTGCCCGGATAAAAGCGGTTTTGTGTATTCCGATCAGATAGTAACCGCCATCGCCGGCCGGACCCAATACCAGATCATGTTTCTTGAGTCCTTCAAAAGCCCTTTGTATGATATAAACGGTGATATCCGGAATATCGGAACCAATGATCACGGCGGATTCAGATCCGTTTCCAAACCCGTCCTCAAAAGCGCGGCCCATCCGGAGGCCGATATCACCTTTGCCCTGGGGCGAATAATCAAATCCGGCTCCCAACCATGCTTCCATGAGGTTTTTATTGCCACCCTCGAAGCGGATTTCCAGCGGTGTGGGATGCAGACCGGTAAATTTGGTTACTCTTGAAACGATATGCCGGGTCATTTGGCGTTGGAGTTCGGCAGCACCTTCGGCCCCCAACTTCGGTATCATGCGGGTTTTGGTAGTGCCGGGTTCCGGGTAGCGGGTAAAGAGGATTAACCGTTTGCGAGACCCTTGCGGCATTGCTTTATTCCATTGACGGGGCAAATTCGCAATCCTTATAGAAATTGTTGTGATAGTTCACCACAATTTTAAAAGGTGATAATTATTTTGTAGGGCCGGCCACCGTGCCGGCCTAAAAGGCCACGTGTTTGTGCGCCAATCTTATTCGGCGGGCACGGTGGCCCGGCTTAACGGATAGGTAGAAGGTTTCAGGTCAGATCCGTCCGGTGAAATCAAAACTTAATTTAGCTTGAAATTTTTCGATACGTTTAAAAATTTCTTTAAGCATCGTCTCCTCAATGCGGGAAAGCTGTTTGGGATTTACATAATTGTCCGGTTCCGAATTTTCAGCGATAACCGTTTTCACCTGGGCGACAAACCGTTGCTGCATTAGGTAGCTATAGGCCGTGTTCAGATCATTATGTTCCTGCAGCGATATTTTCTTTTGGGCGAGAAGCTGATTGAGTCTTTCGAAGGTGTTCGTTTCTTCGATTTGGTGACGCAGGGCATATATGCGGGCATAGTCCACAACCGGCTGCATGGCGGCTTTGATATTAAACGTGTCGCGGTGTTGACCTTTGGATTCGACCAGGAAATTACGGAAAAAACCGATTGGTGGTGTAAAATAGAGAGCATTTTCTGAGAGGTGGCGGAAAAATCCCGGCCACCCTTCCAGGGAGCCAAACAAATGCCGGCGCAACTCATCAATAAGAGCCATATCACCGTAGACACCCCGAAAATCAAAGAAGATGCTGGCTTGAAGCAGCGCTTCGGGCTCGGCCTTATGTATCCACTGTGAAAAATAGTTCTTCCAGATTCCCAATGGTTGACACCATTTGGGGTTTTTTGCCATGACATCACCTTTGCAAAGCGCGTATCCCGCTTGATCCAACCAGTTGCAGACTTTTTCGCCAAATTTTAAAAAATACTTCATAACCTCTTTCCGGGATTTTGCATTCACATCTTCAAATAGAATCGCGTTGTCCTGGTCGGTTTTGAGTGTTTGCTCCTTTCGCCCCTCGCTGCCCATTACCAGAAAAACAAATTTGGCCGGCGCTGGGCCCATCTCATCAAAAGCAAAACCGATGATTTTTTGTAAAATGGCATCCGATACGGTGGTTAAAAACCGTGTAATATTCTTGGCTTTGGCTCCTGTGTTGATCAGCGTCTGAATCAGCTTAGGAATATGCAGGCGGATTTGCACGATCTGGTTGATAAATCGGGCGCGCGCAATCTCGCGAACGATAAAAAAAGGGGACTGGCCCTGGGCTTTGAGTAAATCCCGGTTGGTGATTACGCCGACCACTTCGTTGTTTGCGTTTCTGACCGCAAGATGTTTAATATTTCTTTTCATCATTTCCATCAGAGCCTCAAAAACCAGGGCATTTGATGAAATCGTGCACAACGGGGAGGACATAATTTCGGAAACGGGTTTTAAAATATCGAATCCCGTAGCAGTGACCTTTTTTCTCAAGTCATTGTCTGTGACAACCCCCACGAAATCAGCTCCGGGCTTATGAATGAAGATTGAACTCGAATTGTGCTCGCTCATCACGGCCGCCGCCGCCCGTATCGGCAGATCCTGGTCGCAGTAAACCAGTTCCTGGTTGTAGATGTTGTCCACAGGCAGGTTGAAAAATTGTCCGGAATCTCCCCGAGGTTTGAAGTTGCTGCTGATAATCTCGGCATAGGATCGATCCAGCATGCGTTTACCAAATGTGTCCGTAAAAAATTCGGTAAAGGCTTCATGTTGGCTGCAAATTTTTAAGAGCACCTTTTTGGGTAAAATATACAACCACGAATCTTCTGTAATTCTCAGTGTCCGGATGGAGATCCCGTTGTTCAGCAGAATCGAAATCCCGCCGTACATGTCGCCCTCGCCTAACAACCCGCGTAATGTCTTCTGATCGTTTTCTTCAAAGTAGCGCTCCGCAGCGCCTTTTTGAATGATATACAGATATTCGACCTTTGACTGACCCTGGACAAACAGCACGGTATCCCGGGGATAGTTGGTGATGGAAATTTCTTTTGAGATCGTGTCAATTTCTTCTTCCGAGAGAAAAGAAAAGGGCACCAATCGGGCCAGAAAATGCTGAGCTTGCCCGGCGACTGCAAGCGATGAATAGGTTTCGTCGGACATTCGTTTGCTGAATTTAGCGGCAAAATATTCGTATAAAAAATTATGGCGGGCACAGGCCTCTAAAAACACTTTTTGCGGTAATGTATATAGTGTTGCATCATCAACGATTTTCACCGTCCGTACCGAAATACCGGCGTTCATCAGAATGCAGATTCCGCCGAAGATCTCACCCGGTTTCAGTAAACCGGTGAGCTCCTTTACGCCATCGGTCTCGTAAAACAGTTCCAGTGATCCTTCTTTGATAATATAGACACTTTCCAGTTTTGTTTTGCCCTGGACGGAAAGTACGATGTTTTTCGGGAAAATCTCCAGCGACATTTCATCTGATAGCCGTAACAGTTCATTTTGCGGCAGCTCTGAAAAAGGCGGCGTATGGGATAAAAATTGATAGATTTTAGTTTTCATAAACATACCTGATTGTTGCATCGACGTGGAATAATCCTTTCCGGGTTAAGGGGTCCAACGGGCCCAGTTAAAATAGCACATCTCTATTTGCATGCCAATCCAAAATATCGCCGGCAGGTCCACATCCTCCAAGCTGGTCATTGAATATTGACAAT
>JAJRVC010000528.1 GCA_024277475.1 Deltaproteobacteria bacterium | reverse complement strand
TATTTCTGACCCCCGGCGACGGGATCTTCGACTGGCTCTCCGAGGCGTAGGATCGTACCCTTACGAGCCGGAGGCCCAGAGGACCAGGATTCCGATGTTAGATTGAATTTGTATTTACCGGTATCATTTCAAATTGCATATTAGAGTCTTAATTGTGAATTCTTTGCATTTTGTGCAAAAACATTTTCGCCACCAAAACACAAAGATTAATTTTGACAAACAGTTTTGCTCTTTGCTCTGTGTCTTTGTAGCTCGGTGGCCATTTTCCAGTTTATCAGGGTTAGTTAGTTTCCATCCATAAATAGCCTTTTTTTCTCTGAGCGGCGTTCTCCGCGGGTTTACGTCTGCGAAGTACGAAAAGTACGTCTCAACGTAAACCCTTGTGCGGCTTTGCTCAGAGAAAAAATTGCTCATTTCTGAATTGGAAACTTACGCCAGTGCCCATGGATAAAAAAGGCTTCGTGGACGGGCACTAGTTAGCAAACTAATCCATATCCCGCCGCATATGTATATAGATAAAACGGCGAAATACAGCAAATAAATATGGTATATCGCCGCATAAGATATTATTAGTACGGCGGTAAACAGCATATTAATGACATGTTTCGCCGAATAAGTCAAATGTCATTTTACATTAAAATTTCTTATATCTATGATCGCGCTACTGGATAGAGGGCGGCATTCCGGATTCAGCGTGTTCTTTGGACCGCGAATTCTATCTTGGGAAAGAAAAGTCCATGGAAAATCTTGTCGGCTATATCATGAGCGCATCTTTCTTCCAAGAACGTATGACCTATCATCGTGACGGCAAACAGATCGTACTGAACAAAATCCTGGAGCGAACCTGGGCGCCGGGGCTGACATTTCACAGCAATTACGAAAGCAAAAAACCACAAATTCCATGAGAAAATATGAGCCATCGCGGCCGGCAATGTCTATTTTTTTGCAAACCGGCATTTTTTCCATACAGCTTAAAAAGCTTGAAATGGTATGGCACATGGTGGTAATAGTATTAAAATCAATTGACACTGTGAGACATACATGAAGGCAAAAGCATTTTGTTGTGCGGTAAAAAAGATCACTGATTTGGTTTTGTCATTCCTCAATATGCGTAACCTTTCTTTGGGCTTTATGATTGCCGGGATATGGCTCCTGCTAAATAGTTGCCGGGGAGACGACGATGTCCGGGTGGTCGATTTTATCAGTGCCAAACCGACGGTTAATCCAATGAGCCCCGCGGATAATTCTCCCTCTTTGCGAGTGGCTGTCGCTGCGATGCTTTCACCCCAGGATACATTTGTCTATCATCGCCGGCTGCTGGATTATATCGGCAAACATCTGGGCAGGAAAATCGAATTCATTCAAAGACAAACCTATAGCGAAATCAATGAACTCATCGCAATGGGGCAGATTGATCTGGCTTTTATTTGCTCGGGGCCTTATGCCCTCGGCAGAGATAAATTCAAGTTCGAGCTCCTGGCCACTCCCGAGATACGGGGAAGCCATTTTTATCGATCATACCTGATCGTCAACCGCGATAGCCCGTACCAACTGCTTGACGATCTTGAGGGGCGGGTTTTTGCATTTACCGACCCCGAATCCAACACTGGAAGATTGGTGCCTGTTTTCTGGCTGGCACAAAAGGGGAAGCGTCCGGAGACTTTTTTCGGCAAAACCATCTATACTTATAGCCACGATAATTCAATCCTGGCGGTAGCCCGGAATCTTGTTGATGGAGCATCCGTGGACGGCATTATCTGGGAGTATTATAATTATAAAAATCCAATTCTTACGTCTGCAACCCGGATTATCATGAAATCGAAACCCTATGGTATTCCACCCCTGGTAACTTCCGAAGATCTCTCTGCTGAACTCAAAACGCGTATCCGCAAGGTGCTTTTTTCAATGCATTTAGATGTTGAGGGTAAAAAAATTCTCAAGGAACTAATGATTGATCGATTCATCCCAGCGCGGGAAGAGTGGTATGAACCCATTCGGCAAATGCAATCGGAGATATCGTCGTTGGAGGAAAAACCGCATGCGGCTAAAAACCCTTAAAAGCAAATTAATCGTGGCCGTATCCACCCTTGTGATTGGGAGCGGTCTGCTCATCTCTTTGCTTGTATCTCAGCGGTACAGCATAAGCCTGAGGGAAACGATGATGGCTCAGGCAGAACGCTTGGCTAATACAATTGCTCTTGAGGCCGCTGACAAAGTTCTCATAAACGACATGGTGGTCCTCCAGAAAATACTATCCTACTATGTGAGTAGCAACCCTGCAATTGCCTATCTTTTTATATCCAGGGATGATCAGATACTGGCGCATACCTTTACAAAAGTTGTTCCGCAAGGTCTTATCGAAGCCAATAGCATTTTATCACGGGATAAGGCTCATCATCAGAAAATTGTTTCCACCACGGGTGAGCGCTACCTGGATATTGCCTGGCCCATTTTTGCAGGAAAGGCCGGTGTTCTGCGACTGGGGTTTTCGGAAAAGCTTTATACCCGGCAGTTAACCGGATTATTGATGCAGATTGGTGCCTTAACCCTAACAATTTTGGTACTTGCCATCGGTGCAACCTTATTCTTTGTCGGGCGGTTCACCCGTCCATTGGCAGCCTTGGCCCGGGCCACTCAAAAGATCGATAAAGAAAAATTTAACATACAAGTGCAGGTGAGGGGAGATGATGAGGTGGCGGCATTAGCTTCTTCGTTTAATTATATGGTTGCCCGCATAAAGAATTACATCGGGCGGCTTGAGGAGCAGGCTATGGACCTGGAACGGGCTCATCATCAGACTCGAACCACTTGCGAAATTGTTCAAGAGATCGGCTCATTGCAAAGATTGAATGAAATCGGATCCTTCCTGATCAAGAGATTGGAGGATATTCTGAAATGCAGCCGGATGGTGCTTTTGATTTCCAACAATAACGAAGATACACTCTATTCCTTATCGACTACGAACATTAAAGCGTTAAAGGATTCAGATGCCGTTAAAACGTTTAAGTCCGCCATAGAGGGAAAAAGAAAAATTTCTTTCAACAAACAAACTGTTTTTGCACCTCCGCTTGTTCCGATCGAATTTAAATCAACAGCTCGCCAGGCTATTGTGCTTTTGCAACATGGGGATCAAGTTTATGGAGCCCTGGTAATCGGGTGTCTGCGGGAATGCCGGTGCGACAAGACGGAAATGGATGTCGTTGATTTGATTTTGACCCAGGCTGCGGGGGGGATCAGGAGGGCGGTTTTACATGAAGAAGAGATTCAGGATCTCCAGCGTCGGTATAAAATCACCGACGGATATGGCGGCATACTCGGCAAAGATTCCAAAATGCAGGGCATTTATAAACTTATCGAGGATATTGCCCCGACTGATGCGACTGTTCTCATCCAGGGCGAAAGCGGTACCGGCAAAGAGTTGGTTGCGCAAGCCATTCATCAAAAAAGTCTGCGGCACAATAAGCCATTTATGGTGATCAACTGCTCGGCGTTTCCGGATACCCTGCTGGCAAGTGAACTTTTCGGCTATCAAAAAGGGGCCTTTACCGGTGCCATTCGCCAAAAAGCCGGTCGATTCGAGCAGGCCAACGGGGGAACGGTCTTTCTGGATGAAATCGGTGAAATACCCCTTTCCGCCCAAATCAAACTTTTGCGTGTGCTGCAAACAAAACAGTTTGAGCGTCTCGGTGGTGAAACCACCTTGACGGTGGACGTGCGTATTCTGGCGGCAACCAATAAAAATCTGCTTGAAGAGGTTAAAAACGGTCATTTCCGTGAGGATCTCTTCTATCGGCTTAATGTCATTCCCATCCGGCTGCCCCCTCTTCGAAATCGCCGCAACGACATTCCGCTGCTGGCAGATAATTTTCTGCGGACATTTGCCAAAGAAAATGGCAAAAAGATCTCTGGATTCAACTCCGAGACCATGCGTCTGCTGCTGAATTACAGCTGGCCAGGCAATGTTCGGGAGCTTGAAAACAGCATAGAACATGCCGTTTTGCTGGCTAAAAATGGTAAAATTACGGCTTCAGACCTTCCCGTATCGAATTTTAATACCACTTTGACCGATCCGCTCAACAGGATGCCGACACTGGCCGAAAATGAAAAGGAATTTCTCAAGCATATTCTGGAAAAATGCGGGGGGAATAAACGGCTGGCAGCCCGAAACCTGGCCATCAGCCGCAACACGCTTTACATGAAGATCAAAAAATATCAAATACCTGCACAGTCATTCACAAATCAGCAACCCCCGGCAGAGCTGGGGGTATGAGGAAAAGGCTCCCCGAAGGGGCCGGGCCAGCTCTGCCGGGGGTCGCTGATTGGGATTACCTCGGATCGGATGAGCGGTTTATTACAATCCGATAAAGCATGTCCTAACTTAGGACATATCTAATGCACTAATTTTAATCCAAAATACCGGAACGTTCTAAAATGGTGTCCTGAATAAGGACCGAATCTCCTGTCTCGAATGCCACCCATCCGCAACGCTTTGCAGTTAAATTCGTTTCTCATAGTTCCGATTCTATCCGTAGCCATAAATAACTATAAACAATGTTTTATTTAATTTCAATTAGTTATCCAGGGTTCAGCTGAAACTGACAGCCTTTTCGCGCGCATCATACCGGCTCAGCTTCGGCTCCCATGGCATATCTCTTGCTACTACTCAGTGGCAATACCAGGCCCGTTCAGACGTAATTCAAGTCGATTAAAACCGGAATTTAATATTTGGAAGTCTCTCCCGATGATAAAAAGCCAGGTCGTCGTCCTTGATTCACATGAAAGTCAGTGCCGGGAATTGTGTAAAGTTTTAAAAGATGGCGGCTATCATGCGACCGGTTTTCACGCATTGCCCGACCTTCAGAACTACATCCGTGGGCGTGATAGCATTGCGGTAATATTGGATCTCGATACCGTCCCGCTTAATAACCGCACGATTCGGGCGCTGGCCATAGAAAACCCGGGTATTTATCTACTGGGTCTGTCTAAAGAGCGTTTTCACCCGGAATTAAAAAATGCCATCTGCTATCACCTCTTTGCATGTATCAACAAATCCGCGGATTCGGCAGAACACTTTAATGAACTTTTTTATTGGTTAAATACGATCAATCAAAATGAAATGGAGCCAAAATATCCCGAGGGCTGAATCCGGCCGGCCTTCTTCCAACTCGGCCGTGGTTAACGACCTAAGCTTTTTGCGCGTCTACGCCCGGAAAAAATGGCACGGTTCTTCGATTACTAAACCGGCCGCTTTGGCAGCCGGCCGGAAGAGCGAACCGCAAAAGATCGAATATTACTACATATTTAACTCAATTCATCAGGAAAAAATTCGGAAGGAGTTTGCACAATGAAACAAGGCAATCAATCTCGGAAGTCCGATCTTGAGGGCGGGTGTCAGAACCAAACAGACAACCGCCCGGAACCGGGCAATGAAAATCAGGATACTTCCAAACTGCGCCAGGCCGGCAGCTTTTTGCCGCGCAGGAAATTTTTGCAAAATTCGTTACTGGCCGCCGGCAGCCTCAGTATTTTCGCTGCTTTTCAAGCCAAAGGCACCCAAGCCGCTGCCGGTGAACAAAAGGCGACTCCGTTGCAGAATCCCCAGAGTTTTGCCGACGGCAATCATCTGGAACGTATGCGTACCGAGCTTTTACAGTCCCTGAAAAAACCGGTTGCCGAGCGCAAGTGGGTGATGGTGATCGACCAGCAAAAATGCGTCGGCTGCAGTGCCTGTACGGTATCCTGCAATTCTGAAAACAACCTGCCGCCGGGTGTGGTTTACCGTCCCGTACCGAAAGTGCAAGTCGGTAAATTTCCCAATGTAAGCTGGGTATTTACGCCCCGGCCCTGCATGCACTGCGACAAGCCGCCCTGCGTGCCGGTATGTCCGGTTAGTGCCACCTGGAAGCGGGAGGACGGCATCGTGGTTATCGATTATGATATCTGCATCGGCTGTCGAAACTGCCTGGCATCGTGTCCGTACAATGCGCGTACGGCGGATTTCGGTGAATTTTACGGCACGGGAACCCCGGAAATCATGAGCTATGAAACCCGCCCCAATTTTGAATACAGCCGCAACTGGGCCCGAAAACCGGGATCGCACTCATCACCCGTCGGCAACGCCCGTAAATGCACTTTCTGCCTGCATCGTCTCAGGGTCGGTATGCTGCCGGCCTGCGTTACCACCTGCCTGGGCGGCGCCACCAGCTTCGGAGACTACAACAATACAGACAGCCTGGTGCATGAACTGATTGGAGAGGCCCGGGTCAAACGCCTCAAGGAAGAGCTGGGGACCGAGCCATCCGTATTTTATCTGGTATAAAAGGAGAAAGGTTATGAGCAAAACCAAAAAAATAGTAATTTTCATCATCTGGCTGGCGGCGATGCTCTGGGGGGCATTCGGAGCTTTCCAGCGTATGACCCAGGGCGAGTTGCTGGTCAACTACGGCAGCTACATTCCCTGGGGGTTGTGGGTTGCCGGTAAATTGTATTTTGTCGGCATGGCCGTGGGGGCATCTTTTCTGGCCTGGGTAATTTATGCCTTCAACATTCAGCGGCTGCGGCCTCTGGTCCGCCCGGCGCTGTTGATATCCTTCGTATGTTTTAGTGCCGGACTTTTAGTGATCAGTTTTGATCTGGGCCACATGTGGCGCCTGTACGAAGTTTTCACACGACCCAACTTTTCCTCCCTGCTGGCGATTGCCACCTGGTTGTCGATGCTTTACCTGGGATACATTGTGGTCGTTTTTTTGGCGGATCTTAAATTCGGGGGACAGACACCGCTTGTGCTGCGGCTGCTGGGATGGATCGGCATCTTTTTTGCGTTGATGTTTTCCGGCGCCAACGGCGCCGAGTTTGCCACCTTGATTTCCAGTCCCTACTGGCATTCCGCCCTGGGTCCTATTTTATCCATTGGCGGCGCTCTGCTGTCCGGAGTTGCCCTGGTGCTGGCTGCTGTAGCCCTGTTTCCTTATGACGCCGCGCAACAGGACGAGAAGATTGTAAAGCTGATGAGCCGCATCGTTGTCGGCCTGCTGCTTTTCGTGCTCATGCTGGAGTGGTCCGAGGTTTCGGTTGCCATGTGGTACGGCCGGGACGAAAGTTACAGCCTGTTGTCTGCCATCCTTTTCGGCCGATACTGGTACGTATTCTGGATCTTTCATATTCTTTTGGGATCCATCGTACCTTTGATCCTTCTGCTGTGGAAGCCATCCCTTCGGTTGTTCGCCGGCATCGGCGGTGTCCTGGTGGCGGTAGCCTACTTTGCGGTGCGCTTGAATCACGTTATTCCGGGTTTTGTAACGCCGGCGATGAAGGGCCTGCAGGAAGCATACACGGACAATCGCCTGAAATTTGAATACATCCCCTCTGTCCATGAATGGGCGGTTTTTGTGTTCACGGTGGCCATAGGGATTGCCCTTTTTTATTTGGGTTGCCGCCTGCTGCAATTTATTTCACTGCAATCCGCCGACCAAGGAGGACAATAAGACATGACTAAGGAGAATAATACAGATATGAGAGCTAAGAAAAAAAACGACAAAAGGCAACTTTCGCGGCGTAATTTTTTAAAGTCCACGGCCTTTGTGGGTGGGTGCACCGCCCTGGGGTTGCCGGCCGCCCTGGGAGAATTGTTCGGCTCAAAGGCATCAGCTGCAAACGAAAAAACGGCCACATATATCCTGGCCGAGCCGCAAAACCAGATTTACAGCTCCTGCCTGCAGTGTCACGTGGCTTGCCAGAACAAGGCCAAGATCTGGAACGGTACCCTGGCCAAACTGACCGGGAGCCCTTACAGCCCGCAAAATTTTTTGCCCCACATTCCGTACGCGACAAGTCCCCAGGATGCGGCCCCCATAGACGGCAAGCTCTGCACCAAGGGCCAGACCGCCATCCAGACCTATTATGACCCATATCGTGTACGTAAGGTGCTCAAACGTGCCGGCGCCAGGGGTTCCAACACATGGGAAAGCATTTCTTTCGAACAGTTCATCAATGAGGTCATAAAAGGGGGGAAGCTGTTTTCCGCTCTCGGTGACAGCAGTCAGTATCCCGGCTTTGAGGAAATCATTGCCCTGCGGGACCCGAAACTGTCCGCCGCCATGGCAAAAGATGCTAAAGAATGTGGACAAGGCAAAATGACCGTGGCCGAATTCAAACAAAAATACAGTAACCATCTGGACAAGCTGATCGATCCCGATCATCCGGACCTGGGGCCCAAAAACAACGGCTTTGTGTTCATGGCCGGCCGTATCGAGCACGGCCGAAAGGAGTTGATGAAACGGTTTACGGGAAAATCCCTGGGTTCCGTGAACGCTTTTGAGCACACCACCGTCTGTGAACAGTCCCATCATATCGCCTATGCGGAGATAAGCGGCCACAAAACCCATCACATGAAACCGGATTTGCCCAATTGCGAATTTGTGCTCTTCTGGGGCACCGGAGCTTATTCAGCCAATTTCGGACTGACCTGCATGGCCGAAAAAGCAACCACGGGCGTCGTCGACCGGGGTATGAAAATAGCCGTCGTCGATGCCCGGCTGTCCCATGACGCCGGCAAAGCCGATTGGTGGCTGCCGGTGGAACCCAATAAAAACGGCACCCTGGCCATGGCTATGATCCGCTGGATTCTGGAAAACAAGCGTTACGATCAGCGCTACCTGGAAAACGCCAACAAGGCAGCGGCCACAGCCGACGGCGAGCCTACCTGGACCAATGCCTCCCATCTGGTTAAAATTGTAAACGGTCATCCCCTTGAACTCTTGCGGGCATCGGAAATCGGTATCGGCTCCGAAAAGCAGGCAGTGGTCTCGCAAAACGGACAATTGGTGGCGGTGGATCCCAAAGATACCACCAACGCTGTGGAAGGGGACCT
>JAJRVC010000527.1 GCA_024277475.1 Deltaproteobacteria bacterium | reverse complement strand
CGTCAAAATCAGCGGTCACCAGCAGAGCTGGGGGTATGAGGATGGCCCCTGAAAGGGGCCGGGCCCACCTCTGCTGGTGGCCGCTGATTTTGACAGATTTCGATTGAAACCCACCTGTTTTTCCATTACTATTATTCCCTAACCCGCACATACCGATTGGAGCGAAGCAGAAATCACGGCTTGGCGGGTAACCGAAAATGACGAGTTAATCACAATTAAGACTCTAACCCGACGGGATCTTCGTAACGCCATTATCTGATGGTCCACATGTAAGGGGGATTCATGCAGACATCCGTGGATAGTATACTTGTCGTGGAAGATGAGGATATCGCTCGCCGGAATCTTGAACACATCCTGAAAAAAGAAGGATATGCAGTCATCGCGACAAACAGCGGTGTAAAAGCCCTCGATTTATTACGACACCAGGACTTCGACCTGGATCTTACTGATCTTAAAATGGAAAAAGTCGACGGGATGCAAGTGCTCAAAAAATGCCGGGAGTTGCAACCCTATACCGATGTAATCATGATCACCGGTTATGCGACAGTAGACTCGGCCGTGGCGGCCATGAGAAAAGGCGCTTATCATTATATCGCCAAACCATACAAACTCGATGAAATCCGGCAGATAGTCAGTCAGGCTCTCATGAAACGCAGACTCCAACTGGAGAACCTGGAACTCAAAGAATCGCTCAAAAAGGCCCAGCCGATCCCTTTTATTGTGGGCAAAAGCAAAGCAATCACCCGCGTATTAAAAACCATTCGACAGATCGCCCCTTCCGATACCAATGTATTAATCTATGGCGAGAGCGGCACCGGTAAGGAACTGGCGGCCAAGGCGATCCATCATCTGAGTCCACGGTCCGAAAATAGATTCGTGGCATTTAACTGTGGCTCGTTTACCGAAGAGCTCATGGCCAATGAGCTCTTCGGCCACGAAAAAGGGGCGTTTACCGGAGCCGTCCAAGAAAAGACCGGTTTGCTGCAGACAGCCCACAAGGGCACGGTCTTTCTGGATGAAATCGGTGATATGCCGTTGAGCATGCAGGTAAAATTGCTGCGAGTAATCCAGGAAAAAGAGCTTTTGCGAGTCGGAGGAGTGGATCCATTTCCCATTGATGTGCGTTTTATCGCGGCTACTCATCGCGATCTTCAGGAAGACGTGCAAAAGGGGCATTTCCGGCAGGATCTTTACTACCGGCTCAACGTGATCGCTTTGCGACTCCCGGCCCTGACCGAACGCGTAGACGATATTCCGCTTCTGGTCAATCATTTTTTGGTCCGGAAAAGCAGCGCCATGAAAAAAGAGATCGATGTAATTGAACCGGAAGCCATGGATCTTTTGTGTCACTACAGCTGGCCCGGGAACGTGCGGGAGTTGGAAAACGTCATGGAAAGGGCCGTGGCTTTGGAAAACGGGCCTGTAATTTTCGTAGCTGACCTGCCTGACTACATTCGTAATCAGTCAATTGAAACCTATCGCCACCATCCATCGGATGTTCCCACCCTTGAAGAGCAGGAAAAGCGATACATTCAATGGGTTCTGGACAAGAGCAAAGGCAAGAAAACCCGGGCGGCCAAGGCAATGGGGATTGACCGGGTCTCTTTGTGGCGGAAGCTGAAGAGATACGGCCTCGAATGATGATCCGTTCGGATTCTACTAAATCCTGGCATAGGCCTGATTGATAATTTCCCCCCTTTTCGCTTGCATAACGGACAAGCGCGGCATGAATTCATCAGTGGTTCGCCCTGCTTATACTGATGCTCTGAGATTCCCCTTGTCACAGCATTGGAGATTCGTTTGCCGGCTCTATTGGGTATGGGTATTAGTGCCTGATTTTACAGCATCAAATGCCGCTCGAAGCTTTTCTTCATCATCGTGTTTTAATGATGTCTGAAACACTTTACCGTTAAATTTTTTGAGCTCCTGCAGGATTGCTTCAGGCTTGGCTTTTTTAGCCACAATGAATAGTGCCGACGTTCCCGGTTTAAGGTGAAAGCCAAGGTCTTTCATAAACTCCTCCTCGATGCCGACCTCTTTTAATGAACCTATAGCCGCTCCCAGCCCTGTGCCGGCTACAAGCCCGAAAAGCGCCAAAACAGGGTTTATCAAGATCAACCCAACCAGGCTGCCAACAAATCCTCCACCCAAAGCCACGGAAACCGTAAAATGAGTGACATGATGGAGTTTAACTTTACCGTCCTTGGTATGGACCACCACTGCCGCCTCTTCTAAATCGACGAGATGCTTGTGTTGCATTTTTAACAAATCAAGACGGACCTGCTCCGCTTTAAACTCATCATCGAAAGCAACAGCTATTAAATCGCTCATGGTTCACTCCTTTCCTGATACTGATAGCAGTTAAATGATTAAAAGATTTCTATTTTTCTTTGTCTTAAAACCAATTATAATTATTAAAGTATGATAATGGCATCGGTAATGGTCTGAAAATCAGGTAGGATTTTGTTGTTATCTTTTGTAGTGGTTTATCCTACATGACCAATGAAATTAGCAATTGCAAATCTGAGTATTTAACTTTATGATGGCACACGATAAAAGCCTTGAAAACTAAATTGCTTTGCCGCGATATCATTATTAAAAGCCATGAAACTTTTTTCTCATTCACATCTGCGTGTCCGCTTAATGCTCCTCGTCTTTGTAGCTGTGATCCCGGCGTGGGGTTTGATGGTGTATACCGCCTCGGAGCAAAGGCAGAAGGCAATTGCTGAGATACAGAAAAACGTTATGCGGCTGGCTGAGTTTACCGCTCGTGAAGAAGAGCAATTATTTCAAGGCACCCGTCAAATCCTCTTTGCACTGACAAATTTTATCCGAAAACCCGGCAGCGACCCATCCGGATGCAAGCCATTTTGTGCTGAGTTTCTCAGGCAGTTCAGACGCTATGCCAACCTTGGGGCTGTGAAACCCGACGGAGATGTATTCTGCAGCGCCAAGTTTCTTGAAAAGACCAGCAACGTCGCCGATCGATCCTGGTTCCAACGTGCCGTTCAAACCCGCGATTTTGCTGTCGGTGATTTTCATATCGACCGCATTACCGGAAAACCCGTTTTGGTGTTGGCATATCCCTCTATTAATCCTGCGGGGGAAATAGAAGCGGTGGCTTTTGCCTCTATCGATCTAAACTGGCTCAACCGTTTCAAGTTTGAGACCAAAACTCAATTGCCCGATGGATTCACGATTACCCAGATTGATGAAAACGGCGTGGTATTGGCGCGTCAACCCGATTCTGAGCAATGGCTCGGCCGGGTGATGAGGGAAAATCCTCTTTTCAAAGAAATCTTATCTCAAAATAAGGGCGTGATTGAAGCGCCCGGGATCCATGATGCGCCCTACATCTATGCATTTGCTCCGCTGCGAAGTGTGCTGAAGGCCAGGCAGGTTTATGTAGTTCTCGGTATTCCTCAAAGACACGCTTATGCAGATTCCAAACGAATTCTTATCCGTAACCTGACATTACTTGGAATCGTTGCTCTGTTGGCAATGACGGCCGCATGGTTTGGCGGTGAACTGTTTATTATGCGTCAGGTAAAAACGATGGTGAGTGCGAGCAGACGGCTGGCATCCGGTGAGATGAGTGCGCGCACTGGTTTGCCCTATGGAAAGGGTGAGCTCAGCCAGCTGGCACAAGCCTTTGACGAGATGGCAGCCGCGCTCGGACAGCGCCATACGGAGCGTGAGCGGGTGGAACTGGAACTCAAGCGATCACAGGAATTGTTCCGCAACCTTTCCACCCACCTGCAGATGGTAAGAGAAGAAGAAAGAACTCGAATTGCTCGTGAAATTCATGATGACATGGGCCAAGCGTTGACGGTGCTTAAAATTGATCTGTCCTGGCTGAACAACAGATTGGCAAAAAATCAAGAAGCATTGCGTGACAAAACCAAATCAATGCAGGCTCTTATTGATGAAACCATTCAAACGGTGCACAAAGTTTCGGAAGATTTGCGCCCCGGTATCTTAGATGATTTCGGACTTCCAGCTGCGATCGAATGGAACGCCGAAGAATTTGAAAAGCGCACCGGAATAAAATGCAAACCCATCTTTTGTCCAAAAGAATTTGATTTATGCAAGGAAAAGTCCACGGCACTTTTCCGCATTGTGCAGGAGTCTCTCACGAATATAATCCGCCATGCAAATGCAACTGAAGTCGAAATAAATCTCAGCAAAAAAAAAGGCATAATAGTCCTGGAAATTCAGGATAACGGCAAGGGGATTACCGAAGCTGCAATCACCAACCCGAGGTCATTTGGCCTTATCGGAATAAGAGAACGTGCTCATTCACTGGGCGGCGAGGTGGATATTGCCGGCATCCGGGATGCTGGGACGCGCTTAACCGTGAGAATGCCCATTTCTGAAAGGGAGGATTCCCATGATTAGAATAATTATTGCCGACGATCACCCCATTGTACGGGCCGGCATGAAACAGATTATTTCTGAGGCTTCCGATATGATGGTTGCGGATGAAGCCAGTGATGGCCATAAGTTGTTGAATAAAATAAAAAAGGAGAATTTTGACATCGTTATTTTGGACCTGACGATGCCGTATATGGATGGCCTGGATGTATTGAAGCAGCTGAGAATTGAAAAACCGCAATTGCCGGTGATTATTTTGTCTATCCACCCCGAAAGTCAATATGCACTGCGCGTATTAAAGGCAGGAGCATCCGGATATGTTACCAAAACCAGCGCACCGGATGAATTAATCAATGCGATCCGAAAAGTTTGTCGCGGCGGGAAATACATCAGTCCTTCAATTGCCGAAAAATTAGCCTTTCAGCTGGACACCAACTTTAAAGAAATGCCCCACGAGATGCTTTCTGATCGGGAATACCAGGTAATGCGCATGATGGCTTCCGGAAAAACGGTAACAGAAATCGCGAAAGAATTGGTACTCAGTGTCAAAACCATCAGTACCTATCGTTCTCGGATTTTAGAAAAAATGAAAATGAAAAATAGTGCTGAGTTGATGCACTATGCCATCCAGAACCGGCTGGTGGATTAAGGGCCTCGGAAATAAAAAAGCAGAATAAATCCGCTACAGCGAACTTTTGAAATCTTCATTATAGCCCCGTGTAAGACAAATATCTACAGAAAATAGGGCAAAACTCCTACCTTATTATCAGACCCACACTGATACCGGAATTATATCCGGTAACTTATATTGTAATCGTTCAGGGTTCACATCAAATCTGATCCGTTGATGCGTAAGTTCTGATGATGCGTAAGTTCTGAGACCCGCCGCGCCGGTACCACGTCACGGCGGAAGGAAAACCGTGTGAGCATAAAATGATTTGAGGATATTGAGGCATGGTAATTTGCCCGGCAGCAAACTCACAAATTCTATGGTTTGACAAAGAAGACCAAGATTGCCCACGACTTCGGCTTGGAGGGACAAACTCAGAAGGTAACCCTGAACGGTGACCTACTGTGCCCAGACCTGACTTTACGTTGCTCAATTATTCAGATTAATATTTGAAAATCTGGCACGGGCCTCAAAAAAATCTTATTAGTTGCGCCGGGGCGGGCTGAATCTGTGAGCGCTTAGGAGAAAAAGATCGTGCTGACCGTTTATATCGTCGACGATTCACAAATGATACGCCAAAGGATAGCGGAGTTGGTCTCCGATATCCCAGCGGCTAAAGTTGTGGGGCAAGGCGGAAACCCTCTGAAAGCCCTCGATAGCATCAGAAGATCGCACCCGGACGTAGTCATCCTGGATATACGGTTGCCCGGCAGAAGCGGCATCGATTTGCTTAAAGACATCAAAAAGGATCCAGGAATCCCCACCCCCATTATTATCATGGTCACCAACTATCCTTACCGGCAGTATCGGCAAGGGTGTATAACCGCCGGGGCCGATTATTTCT
>JAJRVC010000526.1 GCA_024277475.1 Deltaproteobacteria bacterium | reverse complement strand
GTTGACGCCCAGGGCAATAATGCCGGCCGGCACAGCATTGATGACAGTGCCCATCTGGGGCAGACCGAGATAGATGACGAATATTTGAACAATCAGTGGCGTTCCCCGGATGATGGAGATATAGAACGTTGCCACGCCATAAAAAACCGGGTTTTTGGACAGCCTGCCCAAGGCTCCGAAAAGCGCCAGGATACAGGCAAACACGATGGAAAAAATCGAAACATAAATAGTAGTTCCGATCCCGCGCATGATAAATGGCAGGTATCTCAGCATGAATCTGAAATCGAGATTAAAAAGTGTAAAAACATAGAGCAGCAACCCAAAAATAGCCACCCACACCAAAGCGACCCGGAAGATGAATTTTTTCCTGGCCGTTTCGGCCGCTTCGATGTGCTTGAGTTTTATTTCAGTCTGCCCCGGATCTTCCTTGCTGGTTTGAGAATTGGCTGGTTTAGTCATGGGTGCCTTTTAACAATAGTTAAAAGCAGGGTTATCTGATTTTTTTGGTCACGTCAAAGCCGTACCATTTCAGCGAAAGTTTGGTCAATGTGCCGTCGGCGTGCATGGCTTCAAAGATCCCACTGACTTTATTTACCAGTTCAACACTGCCGGGACGGGCTCTATCCGAAGCTGCGGCAAGAGGTTCGTAATAAACCGGTTGTCCGACTGCCTTGATGGGGACGCCTTTTTTGATGGCTTCCTGGATAACGAAACCGGAGGTCAAAACCCCATTGAGCCGTTTGCCGTCGCCAAGGGCCAGATCCTGCACGGCCTCCATGTCGGTTGAATAAATGCGGCTCTTGACCCCTTTGGTCTGATCGATGATTTTCTCGCCCTCGCCGATACTGAGGGCCTGAGCGGGGTCCAGATAGGTTTCATAGGTGGTGCCCGAACCGCAGCCAACTGTTTTCCCGGAAAAATCGGCCAGCGTTTTGATAGTGGTGTTGGTTTTATAGACGCCGAACTGGGCGGGTGTGTAATAGTAAGGGCCGGAGAAATTCACCACCTTGGCCCTGGCGGGGGTAATGGTCATGCTGCCGATGCTCAGGTCCCACCGAGCGGCCCATTTCCCGGCCACGATCAGGTCCCAGTCAGGGGTTACGAATTTTACCTTGACACCCAGCCGCCGGGCGACCTCTTTGGCCACGTCAATATCAAAGCCGTCCAGCTGCCCCTTGTCAGTTAAAAAACTCTGAGGGGCGTAATTGGCATCGGTGGACACCACCAGCTGACCTTTGGCCTTGATATCCTGCAAGACACCGGCTGAGACCGGTGATACCGCCGCAATAAAAAACAATACAGCCGACAAAACGATTGCCATGGAAAAAGTTTTTCGAATCATCTGGGAACCTCCTTTGTTTTGGCCAGTTCCCTCAAACCGCGGTACGGGAACTGATTGGATGAAAATTAACTGGGAAACTGCACAACTGTATAGAGGCATAATCAAAGTGTCCTGTAGTGTCAAGAGAAAACAAAATTCCAAATATCGGAATTTCAGATTAATGAATCGTTGTGATTGCTTTTCAATGGCCCCTCTGTTAGAAGACGCTATTAAGGGGACTTCGGATCTTTAATGCCTTCTTTGTCCTTAACCCCCTGGCCCAGACCTGACTTTACGTTGCTCAATTATTTAGATTCATATTTGGGAACCTGACACGGCCCGTAATTATGATCTTATAAGTCGCACCAGGGCGGGCTGAACGTTGAACCTTGAACCTGTGAACGGTTTTAAACAAGGGGAGGTAAATCCAATATGCGAAATTTCCATCCGGGTAAGGCCCGCAGTCAGGGATTGGGCCTGAATACATTGACCGATGATGAACTGGATGACATTCATCTGGCCACCCTGGAAGTACTTGATAAAACAGGGCTATTCGTTGAAACAGAAGAGGCCCTGGAGCTGTTCGATGGTGCCGGCGCCGAAGTTGATCGTGCCGGGAAAATTGTCAGGATACCGCCCTATATGGTGGAAGATGCGATTCGATCGGCACCCTCAAAAATTCTTTTGGCCGGGCGCGATCCCAATCACGACAAACTGCTGGAAGCCGGCCGGGTACACTTCACCAACTTCAGTGAGGGAATTGAAGTAGTCGATCCGTACACCGGTGAGCACAGGCTTCCATTAAAAACCGATCTGGCCAATGCTGCGAAGCTGGTCGATTATCTGGATAATATCGACGTCTGTGAAAAGGCCGTGGGTTCCAGCGATGTACCCCAAAAAGTACTGCCGCTGCACAATGCCGAAGCCATGCTCACCAACACAACCAAACATTGCTGCGTCGGACCCGGCAGCGGCTTTTTATTAAAAAAACTGGTCAAAATGGCCGGCATCATTGTGGGCGGAATAAATAAACTCAGGGAACGCCCTATTTTATCGTTTACCACCTGCCCGGTCAGTCCCCTGACCCTGATAAATGAGTGTTGCGAAATTATTATGGAGGCCGCTCGAACCGGATCTGTGGTCAATATTCTGTCCATGGCCATGGCGGGCGGTACGTCTCCGGTCACCCTGGCCGGCACCCTTGTGACGCACAATGCTGAAGTTCTTGGAGGAATCACATTAAACCAGCTTGTGCGCAAGGGTGCGCCCGTAATTTACGGCAGTTCGACCACCGCCATGGACTTAAAAATTGCCGCTGCTGCCGTGGGCACTCCGGAGTGCGCCGTCATTAGCGGAGCAGTGGCAAGGCTGGCCCGGTATTATGCCCTGCCAAGTTATGTCGCCGGCGGGTAGAGTGATTCCAAAATATCCGACTCCCAGCTGGGCCATGAGAAAACGCTCACCGGACTCATTGCTGCATTGGCAGGTGCCAATCTGATTTACGGCCCGGGAATGCTTGAGAGCGGAATCACATTCGATTTTGCCCAATTGGTCTTGGACAATGAATTTGCCGGGATGATCAAGCAAACCGTCAGGGGTTTTAGCGTCGACGATGAATCCCTGGCCGTCGATGTCATCAAGTCGGTGGGTCCTTCTAAGGACTTCCTGGCTCATGATCACACGCTCAAACATATGCGGGCCCACTCCCGTCCGGAGCTTATCGATCGCAGCGGGAGGGAAACGTGGCGAGCGTCGGGCGCAACCGACAGCTACCAGCGGGCTTTGGAAAAAACCCGCGACATATTGCAAAACCATATGCCGGACCCATTGCCGCAAAAGGTACTGGTGGAGATGAAATCGGTTATCGAGGAAACAGAAGAAGAGTTGAGCGCCACAGCCGATTAGAAACCTGGAAACAGTCAGCCACCAGACACGACGGCATAAAAAAGCTGAATATTTTCGATTGCATTTTGATCCGCGGCGCAGTGGAATGCTGCCTATCGAGAGCCTCATGATCGAACGATCGATTTAAAAAAGACAGAGCATAGCAATTCATTGAATATTCAATAGCCAATTCCTGCTAATCCGGGTTAGAAGATCCAAAAAGCACTAACTGGAGGAAAAAGGTCCATGCAAAAAAAAATATTCACCCGTATGGGTGACGGCGAACTGGTCTCCATGTCTGCCGGAGAAATTAAGGAAGATATTCAAGCCGCTACCCGGGAGGCCGCCGAGCGTGCCGAAATTCCCCAGCTCACCCCGGAAGATATGGAACGGCTCTTTGAAATCATTGCCGAACCGTCCCGCACAGTCAGCGTGATTTCCGGTCAGGAGGTGATCGTCACCGATGACGGCTGTTCGATGAGTTTTTATTCCGGCCAGGATGGCGGCGGTGTCGGAGTTCCCATGAGCCGATTGCAGGCAATTTTGACTTATGAACGCGCTCTGGCTGCGGACACGACTTCCATGGGACACAGCGATTACAGTTTCAAACCGGTTAAATCCATCATCAATTTTGAGATGAATGAGTATTATACGGCCTCGATGATGACCACCGCTCCGTTTTTATATGGCGCCCAACCTAATATGGGCTTGTATTTTCAGCCCGATGGCCCCCACAAAAACCCGGCCGATCTTCTCCCCCGGGGTAAAGTTAAAGAAGCCCGGGATGTGCAGGAAGCCGCCGCCAAACAACTGCGCGAAGATCTGGTGTATGTCGGAAAAAAATTAAACACCATCGGCTGTGAAGGTCTCAATTTCGATACCGGCGGTTCCGCCGGCGATGCGGATTTTTGGGCCGCTTTGCAGGCCGTTCGCGATTTGAAAGAAGTTACACCAAACATGCCGGTCATCATGGGGGGATCGGGAGAATTTGTTTTAGGCATGCACGGTGAAGTTGAATTTAACGGCAAACAGCTGGCCGGGATGTACCCCCACGAACAGGCCGAAATGGCTCAAGCCGCCGGGGCCAGTATTTATGGTGTGGCTATCGGCACCAGTACGAATCAATCCGTGGCCTGGAATATCGCACGGGCTGCAACGTTCGTAAAAAAGGCCGTCACCGCAGTCAATATCCCGCTGCACGTAAATGTCGGCATGGGCGTCGGCGGCGTCCCCATGATGGAGGCGCCCCCGATTGACAGTGTCACCCGGGCTTCAAAATCTCTTGTGCAGATCGGTAAGGCCGATGGTTTGTAGATTGGCGTCGGTGACCCGTTTGGAATGCACATTTCCCATATTGTTGCCTGTGGCATGGGCGGCATTCGAACCTCCGGAGATCTGGTGGCCTGGATGCAGCTGATCAAAAAAATGAAAATTACCGAAGCGAAACAATATGTGGCGGAAAAACTGGGAGTCGGAATTGCGGACCTGGTCAATGAAGAAGTGATGCGTCAACTCAGAGAGGATTTGGGTATCGGCATCATCACTTCCGTAGCCGGCAGTCCCAAAGGCATTCGGGCAAAGTTAAAAATAGCTGAACTACTTGATATTCCAATAAATTCCGTTGGTCTGTTCAAATCTCAAACGGGCATGTGAGTAAAGAATCCTGTCCCGGAGGACCAGGTTTTCGATGTCAGAATAAATTGATATCTAAAATCTTTCGGCGAACAAAAAGCAGGGTCGCCAAGCCGGAACTCAATAAAAGCACAGCAGATGGCAATGGGACTGCAATATTTACATCTAAAGTTGTGGACATGTCTAACGTCGGAGTGGCATCAGGGAAGAATAGTCCTTCATTGAGATCTAAAAGATCTGAAAATATACCCACTGAAAATATACCCGGGTGGTTTACGGTAAAAAACAAACTTGCAAGGTGGACATTATTCCCCGTGACAATGCCATCCATGGGGCTGCTGATAGCGGCCACATCCGTGTTAGTAAATTCCAGCGATTTCGTTTTGAATTTAGGTGCTACGCTTGCTCCATTGAATGTCAGGGACGGGCCATCAAAGCCGATCAGATCAAAACCGAAAGCGGCAATTTCCAGCGTGCCGACATCCGCAAACACCCGGATCTCAAAAATCCCCCCTACGGAAAAAGGAGGGTCTTCAACCAATTCCAATGTTACAACAGGTGACGCATGGGCAAAACCAAAAGCGAGGACTACCATAAGGCCCGCTACCATAATGCATCCGGCTGCTCTTCCATTTTTCATGACAACACCCCACTCCTTCTAAATTTGAACGCTTTTATAGCCGAGTATATTAATACCTTAGTTCCGAAATTGTTGTTTTTAGTGGCAAGAAATTTTTTGCTGCCTCTATTGATCCCTGTTCATCTGGACTTCAGAGGCACCTGAGCGGACATTCAGTTTTTATTTGTTCGACTATTTCACTTTTGCTGATCCGAATTTGTTTCGTATTTCGTGCTTCGTATTTCCGGCTTGTTCAGGTCAGGGTACCACCTGATCTATTTTTTGTGAAGAAATTTCTGGGGATCAACCAAAAAGTCGTTCAATTTTGATTATAGTAGCCATACCAGGTTGTGTAGTCGGAATTGGTGATACAGCCATCGCCATCATAGTCCGCTCTCAGGACAAAACCTGCATCTCTCACACACTGGCCCAAAGCATTTTCGAGCGTTTGAAAATCATCTGAATCAACATCTCCATCGCCATCGACATCTGCTGACGCTGTGGCTCCCTGATTTTGATAATAATTGTGCCACAAAACATAATCCATGTTCGTTATGCATCCGTTCCGATCATAGTCCGCCTCACCCATAAACCATTGCGAACCTTCGCAGGTATCCAATGCGCTGATGAATTGATCCAGATCCTGCTCATCGACGTCGCCGTCACCGTCCAAATCAGCGGGTGACAGCACATAAGGGCAATCGACCCTGCCGTAATCATCTGTGAAAATCATCAAGTCACGCTCGTCCACCTGGTCATCTCCATCAAAGTCAGCAGCCGTATTGAAGCGGGCAAAGCCCAGTGATGAACCGATCGCATCGGTAAAAATCGCAAGATCAAAAGCGTCCACATCTCCATCAAAATTAAAATCGCCTTCGCAATCGATATTCGGGATACTCTCATCATCGGTTGGATCACTGCCCCAGACAATCTCATCCCCATCACTGTAGCCGTCTTTATCCGTATCCCAATCAAACGGATTCGATCCCCAGAATATTTCGTCCTCATTGCTCAGGCCATCCAGATCTTCATCTCCATTCCGGGAAAAAGTCGCAAAAGTCCATACGGGTCCGGCTGTTTCTCCACCGTGACTATCTTTTGCCACCACCTGCCAGGAGTAGGTTGTATCAAACTGGAGAGCATCCGGCAGACATGACAGCGTTGACTGGTCCGCACAAACGGGCGGGTCACTGTTGGCAAGCGTCCATAAATAGACATCATACCAAACGACATCTCCCGCATCGGGATCTCCCTGACTCTGCCAGGTCAATGCCGTCACAACAGAAATCGTTGTGGCCTCGTCAACCGGATCCGGAGTGGTCGGCCCAAATGGTAACTGGTTATAACCAATCGTGTACAATTCACTATCCACAACGCTTTGATTGCCGGCCGTGTCCACTGCCAGGAACTTAAGTGTCGTGGTTTGATCAATTTGAATAGGATCGGTGTATAAAGTAGAATCCGTCGTCGGATCACTATCGTCGGTTGTAAAAAAGATATACGCCTGTTCATCAGCAGAAAGGGTTATACTTTGGGCTCCGTTATATGTACCACCCGGAATAGAGGGTAAAACAACCGGCGGCGTTTCGTCCCCGGCCTCATCTATATTGATCTCGACCGTGCTGACAGTGCCCACCTGAAACGTTTCCGAATAAAAAAGCGTCAGACCTCTCCGGATAGGACCGGCCCCGGGCATCCGAACCTCGAGAGTCACCACCTGTAATCCTGTTGGAGTCCAATTGTCTTCATCTCCATCGAACAGATTGCTCAGGTCGAGGTAGGCCTGATTGATGCCGCCCCCGTCTCCCACGTAAGAAGAGACAGGATAAAGGGTCTCACCGGCGAAAGCCGTCATTAACCACCCCTGAAAATCAATCGACCCGTGATTATCCCTCAAAGTTACCAAAATCTGTTTTGAATCCCGTACAAATGCATTTTCTTTCTTGGTTATCACCGAAACCAATCCTGACTCCGGCCACTGAGCCTTTTCGGCAGCAGTTTCCGAAAAAACTCTAAAATAATAGGGGGTCTGAGGAAGACAGCCTTGAACGCCGATTTTCACCAGCCCCAGCGACTTGGCGGAATCCCGGAGATCATCCATCGCCTCATCACGGCTGAACTCATCAGCAATGTCAGGGTCCCCGCCAAAAAGGGGAAAAAGGGTCACTTCGAGTTTATTAGTGATCTCTACGGTTTCTTCCGGATCTGCAAAAACGGCAATACGCGGGGTCGCGGCCGCTGAATTTCTCCATAAAACAGCAAAACCGGAAGAAGTCACGTCTGTCGTTTGCACATCATGAATCGTCAACTGCGCCCATGCCGAAAAAGATGACAACAGAAGCAATACAACGGTAAAAACAACATAAGAGAGACCTTTCGCTCCCACTCCCATCCTATTCATGCTTTCATTTTTCATGGATGATCCTCACATTGCTCATCTTGGTCTTACTCACAAACCATCTGCGAAATGGCTCATAGTGTCTTACGCGGGTTGCAGCACCTTCTCCAGGATTGGAGGTCATGATGCTGGCAGGGTCAATAGTGGCATCCTGCGGTTCCAGTGCGCCTTTGTAATATTCATCGAATATCCCTATCATGTGTCCGAACTCATGGGATACGAGTTCCGGACTGTCCTGGACATTCCAGTTGAGTGCATCCGATCGTCCTGAACCCGGCCTGACAATCACATCGTGATGAAATCTCGGTCCCCTGAAAGATACATCTATAATGATAGGATACTGTTTTCCCGATGATGTCTCCAGTGAAAACCGACGACTCCAGATTCGTTCAATACCTTCCTGCCAAGAAGATTTTACTCTTTCGAGCTCCCGCACTGTGACACCCCCTGCAGGAATCAGATTGACTGACACCTTTACAATCAAATCTCCGTTTTGAATGCCCATATCATATCCGTATTTCCAGGCGAATCCACTGTTCGTAATCTTTCGTCCCGTTATAGTTTCAAATGTGTTTTCTACCGGATTATCCATACTAGCCGCCGAGCAGGATAGATTTTTAAACGCGAGCCTCCGGCATTCTTCAGCATCCTGTGCAGTTGAATCAAATGCCATCCACAGGTTCAGCAGGAGCACGACTGCAGTGCTTATAAAAAAATTCGATTTCAATTTTCCTTATCAGTCCTTCACGACCTGGGTCTCAAAACCTGATTGCCCGTTTTTTTGCAATACTCTTTCACCACCGGCCAAGATAACGACTTGGGTAATACCGGCCCCGTGTAAATAACGAGCAACCTTTTCCGCATGCCCATCACCTCGGCCAATGAGAACGAAAACCCTGCCCCGTTCACTTTCCCTAGCGCGAAAAAACTTTGCCATGGATACGGCTTCAACTTTTCCTCCTGCTTTCAGGTTCCGGGGGGCAAGAGCTAAAACCTCAAGCCCGGGAAATTTCACGCTTAAATTTGACGAACATTCATCGTTGCAGAGCCCTGTACTTTTTTTCAGATCGCCCACTCTGCGCATATCAACCAACACCATCCGCCGGTTTTTTTCCGATGCCTGTTTGAGTTTCTCGTATGTAATATAACGAAACATCTGGCGGGTAATACCAATCTTGTGTGTGCTTGTGTATTTGAGTTCAGACCAGGCAGGAAAGCCGCCCTCCAGGATTTCAGCGTCAATACCAGTCTTCTGATTCAAAGCGCGGACTGCTTCAACAGCATCAGCCGTATTGATTCCGTCTCCACATACGACGATTTTTCCCATTGGTGGCAATTTTTTATATTTGACAACCTGGGCAGGAATGTTGATGGCGTTTGGGATATGGCCTGAGGTAAATTCATTTCGGCCTCTTACATCAACGATAGTAACTGTTTCGCCTTCCTTAAGCATTTTTTGCAGCCGGCCGGCAGTTACGCCAAAACAAACATCAGGCAATATAAATAGTACAAAACAAATGATAACGCTGAGGGCGCCTAGTCCATTTTTCATCTCTATCACTCCCCTGGCTTCCAGGCCGAAATCGGGTTTTTCAAATCCAACATGATCACAGCTATTCTTGGAATGGTAAAATTCTCACCTGCGATCTTGCCATCCACCGCAGACACAACGCGCCACTTTCCAGATTGGGAATCGAGCATGCGAAGGCCGGCGACATTGTTTATATCCATTTCTTTTATAAGTTTGTATGCCGTGTAATGATCCGGGAAACAGGCATAACTGAGAACATTCACACCAGAAATTAATTCAATCGCGCCACATGCGCCCTGCCCAAAATCAAGGATTTGCCCCTGGTCAAACCTTACCCATAAAAAATCTCCGGTTGCTAAATTAAAGTTCGTACCTGAGGGTTGCCCGTTGGTCCATGTAGCGGTTTCTGACACCACATCAGGCAGCAAACTCGAAAACCTTGTGATTGCAGTAACGCCTGCCTCACTATTCCATAAATCGAGCAGGGTAAATGCATCCTGTATCTTGGAAACCAGGCCTTCCGTAACGGCCACGGCATTTTGATTGTTAAACACGGGATGAAGATCAGGCAACTTCCCTACCATTATTTTCTGGTAACCAGTTCGATTCTCGGTCCATACGATCTTACCTGATGCAGCACTTGGATTTTGCTTCTCCGATGCTATGTTGGTTATCTGAATGGAAGAAAAATTGGACAGGGAAAGCATACGCAGATTGGTAATCAGTTCACCGGCAGAGTCTTCCGAGTAGACAACCCAATTGCCGTTGATCCGCGGTCCTGTTTCGTCTTCGGCTGTGTCCGTGAGTTGCGTTTCTGAATGACGTAAGCGGTTATACCCGTACAAATCAAACTGTCCGTTTCGGTTGTCCGCCCAAATGATCCACTGTTTGTCTATCACAGGTGCGTACTGCCCTCCGCCATTATTCGTTATACGACGGATAGTTCCGTTTCTTAAATCCTTGAAATATATCTCACCGGGCCCTGGATCCCTGAAGTCCTGCCAGACGATATATTGCTTGTAGATCCAGGGATCCTGTTGATCAAAAGTGGTCGGGTCAACCATCTCGAAGCTATCATCCGCTGCGTTGTAAGCCTTCAGTTGCCAGGCGGCGGTTGGATCTGCCACCGGCTTAGTCTGATAGACAATCCAGGGCCAGTAAACAACGGGCTTTCTATCATCGGTATCAGGGGTTTGGCTAACGGCAAAAGCAGGCTCAGCGTCGTTCAGATTTTTTGCCCATATATCCCAAGTCCCATCCGCCTGCCGATCCTCCCAGACAACATAGTTGCCGTCAGTACGGGGCCGTTCCTGATTCAGAACGTCCTCTTTCACCGGAATCGAAGTTGCCGTTTCATCCGTCAAATCCAACGCAAATATATCCCAGTTGTCGTCTCTTTGCTCCTGCCAGACCACCCATCTGCCAAAAGCACAGGCCTCTTTCTGGCTCCCATCGGCGACATCGGTCAAGACCATACCATCCTCCACAAGGCCGCCAATCCGCACCAATTTGATTGCGCTGGTCGTTCGATCAAGACCGTCAATGATCGATATTTTTATGACATACCATCCCGGGGGGACTGCCACACCACCGTCATCCTTGCCATCCCACGTGTATTCAATGGACTCAGGACCAATATAACCCAGATCGACGTGCCGTACCCTTTTATCATCCGCAAACGTCAAGCCGTAAGATCGATCCACGGTCCAGCGTGCTGTTGTCCCTGCGACGTCTCCAGGGCATGCCTCGGTGGCACTTCCGCGGGGAACGACCTCGACGGTATGCTCCCCGTCAGCCAGTTGAGCGAGTGTTATGGGTGCTCCCGCTACTGCATCGGGTTGATAAGGGCCTCCGTCCAGCCGATAGCAATAATGGTCAACGCTCGAAATATTCAGCGCTGCTGCGTTGTCACGGCTCGGCGTTTCCGGCATCCCGTTGATGGCCACATTGGATGCCGCCGGGTCGACAACCCAGGCCACGGTTGCGGCCTCTTCATCGCTATGGTAGTCCCCATATTGGCTTCTTCCTTTGACGGAAAGCTGTATTGTTCCGCTCAGGCTGTTCAAAATGATCGGATTGGAAACCGGCTTTTCACTGCTCCAGGGGTCACCGTTCAAACGGTATTGATAGTAGTCCACGTTTTCCCCCCCAACCGTGAGAGTCGCACCAGTTTCAGTTGTGGGTGAAGACGGGGCCTGGCTGATTGTCGGGTAACCGTAGACCCCCTGGTAGATGTCCACCTTGCCATGAAGGCTGGCTGTCGTCGTCAGACCTTCAAATGTCGTGCGGACGCGCGTCGGACGGACGGATATGGTATCGCCGGCGATGAACAGTTCCTGCGAATCCAGCCCCAGCCCGGCTATTTCCGGATATGAACCCGTAACAACGATAATAGCGGACTTCTGAATTTCTATGTTATCTAATTCATCGCGCGAATAATAAGTAAGCAGATATTCTCCGGAATCTGAAATACTAAACGGATAAGCCGGCACAAAATCTATATCACCCGGGAGTTTCCTGAAGGTCCCGACAGGACTGGCATCCTCCACAGTAAAATACAGTTGCGTCTCGGGAAGGACATAATATTTCCCTCCCTGCTCCTGGATTTCCCCATTGAAACGAAGCGTAGTTATCGGAGCATCTGTGTCATCGGCCGGCAACTTGTACGTAACAGTGTATTCATAGATGCCCAGCGACATAAAATCAAAAATATTGAGATAGGTCAGCTTCTTGTTGTCCGATTCGCGATACCGGATATTGGTCCAGTAATTATGAGCGTTTAAAACTTTCCCATCTGATCTGACGACACTGTCGATGTCGTATTTGGCCTGGGCAGGATCATCAAGGCGTATGAAGACCCAATTTTCTATGTCCACCGTGGCACGAACCTGAGCCGTCAAATTGCTGTAGTCTATAACGGCTGCATCGCTCAAACGATTAACCGGAACCTCCGTGCAGTCACTTTCATATAGCCGGTCCGGAATCAGCTCTCCGTCATCTACCGTATCTGCAAGAAAATCAAGCAAACCATCCCTGCCGGGCTGATCATTTAAGACCTCATGAACCATAAAGTAGGCATTGAGGTTCCGAATAATTGAAGTGGCCCTTCCACCGAGATCAGAGGCATGGGTATAGGTTGCGTTGAATTCGACAAACTGCCCGGAGAGCGAGGTGATCATGCTCCAGGCGCCTTTGCGACATTTCCCCGGGGCGATACTGCC
>JAJRVC010000525.1 GCA_024277475.1 Deltaproteobacteria bacterium | reverse complement strand
CAAATCATGCCCTTAAACTACTATGCGATGTTATGAACCAGGAGGCATATGTCTACCCCGGTACCCGGATGACGTTGGCCTTCTCGACCCAATAAGTTGCAATTGAAATTACGCGAGGTCAGGAGCCCTGAATTTGGCTTAAAAAACCTGAACCCGTAAGCGGAAACCAAAATCAGAATACTCAATCAAAGTGGGGTAACTTTGTGACCGGTCTTGTTATCACCCTGTCCAATCCAAAGGTGATTCTTTTCTATTGTGGTTTTCTGCCGACATTTCTTGATCTGTCCGCACTAACCCTGATAGACTTGGTAATCGTCGTGACGATCATTACCCTTGTTTTGGGTTGTGTTCTTGGGACCTATGCATTTTTAGCCAGCCGGGCCCGCAGACTGTTTACCAATCAGCTGGCTGTCAGGCGACTCAATCGTACGGCCGGCGGCGTGATGATGGCTGCCGGTATTACCATTGCCGTTCGATCGTAAATGATATATCCCTGTACGAAATCGACGCGTTTCTGAAAGTGACTATGAGGACTGCGATTTTGGATCTGGTTTATATCGGGCTGGGCGGCTTTATCGGGATGGGAAATCATAACCGTTTAACCAATCAATGATACCTAAACTCGGGCATAAAGGAAAGATCAATGGTTACTGTCACACCGATCGATAGCACGACCTTTGAGGTTATGGTTGAGAGAGCAACCACGACAACTCATGAAGTTACGGTAACGGACCCCTATTATGAAAAGCTGACCGGCAAGCGTGTGGCCCCTGAAGTTCTGGTGGAGAAATCATTTAGATTCCTTCTCGACCGGGAAAGTAATACCAGTATTCTTCGCAGTTTTGATCTTCCGGTTATTGGTCAGTATTTTCCGGAATATGAAAAGGAAATCAAGAAGATGCTTGATTAGGTACAGCAAAACCGTTCACAGGTTCAGAGTTCAACGTTCAGGGTTAAGGACAAAGAAGCCATTAAAGATCCGAAGTCCTCGTTTACCCCAATGCTCATTTTCTCAAATAATTGCCAATTTGGCTCCAAATTTTGGATTTGGCCTGACAAAGTTGATGCTTTACTCGTAAATACGCATCCCAAATTCAGTCCAGGGACGAGAATGCAACCTTGAACCCGTGAACCTTTGAACCCGTGAACACCTACTATTATTTGTATTCCCGGGTTTCTCCGGAAACCGGGGAAAATCCTGTTTGTCCTGGTGATGCTGTCAGATCATAGTCCAATATCGGTGGATCAACAGAAAATTGTCAATTCGTGACCGGAGACTGATAACGCATGCAAATTCCCCCTTTCAAGCTTGAACGCTATTTTGCCAGATATGAATTCAACGTTGATTATGTGCTGTGTTGTTCGGATTGTGAATCCTTAGCAATTCAGGATTTGCTTGCTCTCGAGCCGGACGCCGCCGACCGGTTTCATCAACACTGGCTGGGCTATACGGAATCCATGGGCAGTCCGTCGCTACGAAGGGTAATCTGCAGGTTATACCATAATATCCAGCCGGATCAGGTGCTGGTGCACACCGGCGCAGAGGAGGCCATCTTTCTGTTTATGCATGCAGTACTTAATGCAGGCGACCATGTCATCGTTCATTGGCCATGTTACCAGTCCCTGACCGAAGTCGCTCGCAGTATCGGCTGTAACGTATCGCTGTGGAAAGCACATGAAGAGAACGGGTGGGGGCTTGACATAGACGAATTGAAACAGAGCATTCAGCCCGATACCAAAGCAATTATCATCAATACCCCCCATAACCCCACAGGTTACCTGATGCCTTCGGATAAGTTTCAAGAGGTAAACCGCATTGCGCGGGAAAATAAAATTATCCTGTTTTCCGATGAAGTCTATCGCGAATCTGAGTATCGGGAAGAAGACCGACTGCCGGCCGCCTGTGACTTAGAAGAGCGCGCCGTGTCTCTGGGAGTAATGTCGAAAACATATGGTTTGCCAGGACTGCGCATTGGCTGGATTGCCACCCGCAATGCAAAGATTTATGACGGGATGGCCGCTCTAAAGGATTACACAACCATTTGCAACAGTGCACCGAGTGAATTTCTGGCAGAGTTGGCCCTGCGTCACCGAAAAACATTGGCAGAACGCAACCTGGAAATTATTGTCAACAATCTGAAGGTGCTCGATCAGTTTTTTACCCGACATGCAGATCGATTCGTATGGCAACGGCCGCAAGCCGGTTCGATCGGATTTCCTCGACTGCTGGGTATGGACGTTGACACATTCTGCAAGGCCCTGGTAAAATCCGCCGGTGTGCTGTTGTTGCCGGGCACGTTATACGATGACAACGGCAATCACTTTCGCATCGGTTTCGGACGTAGGAACCTGCCGGAGGCTGTTGCACGGCTAGAACGGTTTTTAAAACAATTATAACAGATTGGAGTGATTCTATTTTGAAATAGACGGGTTCTACAGGGTTATCTGTATTCCCGATTGCCTACGGAAACCGGGAGAAAGTCCTGTTCATCCTGGTGATCCTGTCAGATAAAAAAAGTTCATTCCTTTCACAGCAAAAATCAGGATGATAAGAAGGAACGATCCAAAAATGGGATACAGCACATCGGATAATTTCACTAAAATCCATTCCAAAGTTCAAGCGTTTGTAAAAACTGATCTGGAGCCAATCGCCTTGCAGGTGGAAATAGACGGCCATATCCCGGATGCAATTGTTTCAAAAATGCGCAAACTCGGCCTCTTCGGCCTATCGATCCCCAGGGCCTACGGCGGCCTGGGACTGTCGACCTATGAGGAGGTTTTGCTTTACGAGGAAATGACCCAAACAAACGCCTGCTTCCGATCGCGAATCGGGACCAGCAACGGCATCGGCTCGATGGGCATTCTCTATGACGGCACCGGCGACCAGAAGCAGAGATACCTGCCCCGCATTGCCTCCGGTGAGTGGACCGCCGCCTTTGCCCTAACTGAACCCGGCGCCGGCTCCGACGCCGCCAATATCAGCACCAGCGCCGTACTGAATGGCGACTTTTGGATTTTAAACGGCACCAAGCAATTCATAACCAATGCAAATTGTGCCCATGTGTTTACCACCATTGCCGTGACCGATGAAGCCAAACGAGCCCGGGGCGGTTTCACCGCTTTTATCATCGAAAAAGACATGCCGGGTTTTGCGGTCGGCCCGGCGGATGTCAAGATGGGCATGAAGGGGTCCCATACCCATGAGCTGGTATTCAAAGACTGCAAAGTCCCGCGTGAAAACGTCATCGGCGGCATGGAAATGGTCGGCCAGGGCTTTAAGACCGCCATGCGGGTGCTGGATAAGGGGCGTTTGACCATGGGTGCCTGCGCGTTGGGTGCCGCCAAGAAAACCCTGGAGATCAGTATCGAGCGCGTTCGCAACCTGCTGGCTGCCGGCAGACCCGCCGCTGATCTGCAGGCAACCCAGTTTACGCTGGCCGATATGGCAACTGCAATATTTGCCGCTGAGCAGATGCTCTACCACACGGCCCGACTCCGAGACGAGGGCAAACAAGTCGTCCATGAGGCCTCAATGGTTAAAGTGTTTTGCACCGAGATGGCCAGTCGCATCACCGAGATGGCCATGGATATCTTCGGCGAAGATGGCTACCTCACCAAATATCGGATTGAACAATATTTGCGCGATATTAGACTCTATCGTATTTTTGAAGGTACCAGCGAAATTCAGCGTCTTATTATTCCCCGAAATCTCTTAAAAAACAAACCACCGGATAAATCGCAAGAGGAGGGGTGAAGATGGCCGGGATATCCGTTATTACCCGCCCAGTTGCTCAACCGCAAAGTCAGGGCCGGCCCGTTGGGGCGCAAAACCGGCAGCGGTTTTTTTGTGTACAATGCAGCCGGCGGGAAAATTAGAAATTAGCGGCTTTAACCAAAATCCTATTTTTAAGACGGCTTGTGGATTTAGCCTTTGAATAGACTGTCAGCACAGGATGTCGATGGAGGAATCAATGAAAGATGCAGTCATTGTCAGCGCCGCAAGAACACCGGTGGGCTACTATATGGGCGCGTTCAGGGACATACCGGCCTACGACCTTGCCGCCCTGATCCTTAATGAAGTCGTCGACCGGGTCGCTGTAAAACCGGAATGGATCGATGATGTCATCATGGGTCAATCTTATCAGAACGGGGAGAATGTCAATATCGCGCGCATGGCGCTGCTAACAGCGGGTTGGCCCGAATCGATCCCCGGCATCACCATCGACAGACGCTGCTGTACGGGCCTGGATGCAATATGCTTTGCCGCCATGAAGATCCAATCCGGTCACGCCGATATCGTGGTTGCCGGCGGGGTTGAGAACATGAGCGCCGCCGAATTTTATATTCCGGGGGACATCAAATGGGGTGTTGGGGGCAAAAAGGGCATGCCGAAGGGTCATGGTGATCTTTCCATGTGGGGGCTGCCCATCTACGACCGCATCCAACGGGCCAGAGTGATGTCCCAGCCTGAGAAACGCTACGGGATTTTGGCGTCCATGATGGCCTGGGCCGAGACGGCTGCCGCCGAAGAAGATATCTCGCGCGAAGAATGTGATCGCTGGGCTCTGGGGAGCCACCAGAAGGCTTGTGCGGCGATTACGGCCGGCAAATTTGACCGGGAAATTCTTTCGGTGGCTGTTTCCCAGCCCAAAGGCGATCCACTAGTGGTTGCTGCGGATCAAGGCCCGCGAAAAGATACAAGTCTCGAGAAGCTGGCACGATTGAAGCCGGTGCTGGGCGGCGTCTGTACCGCGGGCAATTCTTCTTCAGAAAATGACGGTGCGGCTGCCGTGGTGGTGGTGTCGGCTGAAAAAGCGCAGGAACTGGGCTTAGAGCCGCTTGGCAAATTGAAATCTTTTGCGGTGATAGGAGACGACCCCCGCAAGGCCTATGCGACCGTCCCCAAGGCAGCCGACCTTGCCCTCGAGCGGGCCGGTTTGGCGTTCGATCAGATTGATCTTATCGAGGTGCAGGAGGCCTTTGCGGCTCAGGTGCTCGCCGATCTGAAACAGATGGGGATTGGGCCGAAGGACTACGACAAGGTCAACGTCAATGGATCGGGGATCTCGCTGGGGCATCCGATTGCCTGCACCGGCACCCGGGTGCTGGTAACCCTGCTCTATGAAATGCAGCGAAGAAACGTTCGCTACGGCCTCGAGTGTATTTGCGGAGGCGGCGGCTTGGGCATCGCAGCTGTGGTGGAACGGATTTGAACCTTAATTGATCCGGATAGTGGACCAAACGCTCAACAATTATATACAGCGGACTATCTAACGTTGATTTCCCAGCAAAAAATCGATACTCTGAATTTGCGGCTTTGGTGTCCAGGTATATAAAATCCCAAATTACAAGCACCAAAATTCGGAGCCAATTTGGCAATTATTGGGGGAAATGAGCATTTTTAACGAGGCCCTCGGACCTTTCCGTAACGCCGAAGCCACCTGGCAAATTCGTCCGGTGCAAGCTCCCCCCTGCCCAGCTTCTCGAAAACAAGAACCCGTTCAACAGCCGGTGCCGTTAAATCGTGACCGTTTAGAACAAGAAAAATCCGGGTGACGACATAGGCGGTGCGTTTATTCCCATCGATAAAACCATGGTTACGTGCAATACCGTAGCCATATTCAGCCGCAAGATCGAAAATATCGGATGCTGAATAGCTTGCAAGATTCCGGGGTCGGGCCAAGGCGCTTTCGATCAACCCCTTATCCCGTATACCATCTGATCCGCCGTGTTCAGCAAGCTGCTGGTCATGGATGGCAAGAACAACCTCCGAGTCGATCCATTTCCAGTCTGTTTTCATCTCCCGGCAAGTTCATGAAGGACATCCCGATCTTCACGCATGATCCGTTCCGCCTCTTTCATCTGATCGGGGAATTTTTCGTTTAAAGCCGTCAACCTGAATGCGCCGTCTTTTGAATCTGTCATATATATGGTACCACCTTCCGCCACTTTCAATCGAGACAGCGCCTCTTTAGGCAGTACGATACCCAGGGAGTTACCAATTTTACGAATTTTTAAGGCCAGCATGATCGTCACCTCCTATCGATGTTTATACATATGTTATAACAATGGTGGGAGGGCGTCAAGTTTTATCTCCTTGATTTCACACCCCGGCCAAGGCGATCAGGGTATGTGTGCGCTTGGCGCATTGCATCCTATCGTCATAAGGGGGTTAAGCATGGTAAGATCTTTAAAGATGGAAATCCTTGTCCAGTTTAAACTGGCGAGGAAATTAAACTCTATCCATACACGGTTCGTAATAAAGCCGCCAAAGATAACAACATCAATAGAATTAGTACTTTCCGCTTAAACGTGTCTTTTTCGCTATGGGTGAAAAGTCGATTCCCCAAAATGATACCCACGAGCAGGGGAGCGCACAATAGGCCGCTAAAAATCCCCGTCTTAATTGTCACCAGCCCGTGGGCCAGGCTCACAACCCAGGCCAGGCTGTCGGTCCCCAAAAAATAGGCAATTATGGAAGCCCGGGAGACCGTGACGGCTGCCGGGGACGAAAAATAAAACAGAATCACCGGCGGCCCCCCGATAGCAGCACTGCCGTTTAACAATCCTGAAAACAATCCGGTAGCCACCGTCCCGGGTCTGCCGGGCATCGTTTTTAGATGAAAACCCCTCCACAGCAGGACAACCAGAAACATGATTGCAAGGGCGATGCCTGCACGCATGGATCTCGCAGGAACATGGGCAAGTAAATACACGCCGGGAGGGGTGCCGACCAGGACACCCGCAGAAAGCCATCTCAATGACCTCCAGTCAATCTGTTTCCATACACGAGGCAGCAGCCAGGCGCTTGCCAGAATTTCCAGTACCAGGACCACGGGGATGACTTCCACCGGAGGCAGGACGAGGGTCATGCTGGTGGTGGCGATCATCGAAAAACCAAAGCCGCTGTAACCGCGAATAATGCCGGCAACTAAAACGGCAAGGGCTGAGAAAGCAATGACGAAAATATCCATAATTTTATTTTTT
>JAJRVC010000524.1 GCA_024277475.1 Deltaproteobacteria bacterium | reverse complement strand
TTACTTGCGATTCGTGTATATTGGTAAGTACAAGGATTAGAGGGCAAAACAATGAACAACTTCGACGCAAAAAACTCGATCACCTTTCAGATCGCCAGCGTTGTTGTGCTCGTTGCCCGGACAAACGAGGGCTTGCTGCGGCCACGAGATATGTGGACCGGTACTGGCCTGGAGGCACCTCGGGTGAGGGTGCCGGTCCTGATCGCCTAGGCGACAAAACCCAAATACCAAGAAACAAAGAATAGGCGCGGGCAATTTAATTTGCTTGTCCAAACAGGAACCTTTGCGTGCGCGCAATATCCCTGACCTGTTCGCCTGTTTTATTCGAGTAACCCGAAATCATCCGGTTTTGGGAGCGGTTTTCTGCGGCTCGTTTTCTTCCAACGCGCCCAGATCGTTTTAACTTCGCAGCAACAAGGAAAAATCTCATGACCTTTGCCAGCAACAGCCGTTCACCCATTCATCTGCTTGTCCCGATGGCCGATATTCCCGTCACCGAACCTACACTGCTTGAAATTGCAAGCAACTTGCCCACCAGTGGGCCGGATGGGCACATCTGGCGGGAAAGCCAAGACCTTTGCAAGGTCTTGCGGGATGAGATAATCCTTGGCTGGCAGAGGCATCACGGTCCCGGTCATATGATGGGCGTAGGTCCCCCTCTATTGGAAGGAGGCGGTCATGGCTATGATTGACAGGTATGAAGTCATGCGGCGCACGACGATTTGTAACGCCGGACTTTATCGAACACCGGAATTTCCCGGTGGCTACCAGATGTGTAGAGGCCGAACGGCCTGGGATGAGGACGAAATCGATGACTTTTTACTCTCTCGGCCACGGGATTTTATCGGTTTTGTCTTCGAGAATATCGAGATCCCCCGCCCTGTCCTTGTGCTCACGGAAAAGCAGGTGGAGGCTTACACGTCGCTCAGTCGCTCGCAGATCAACCGCATGATTCGCGATGGCACTTTTCCAGCGCCGATCAAATTGTCGACGCGCAAGATCGGTTTCCTAAAACACGAGCTTGTCGCCTGGCTGAAAACCCTACGGCGCGCTTCATCAAGGCGCGTGCTTGAACCGGCAGAATAGAACAAGTCCCGCAGCGCACCGATGTTTTGGTGTGCTGCGGGATTTTTGATTAAACTATTTCTTCACAGAAATAACTTCCACAGATTTCCATGCTTATCTGCGGCATCAGCAACAGCTCAACTTCAAAACCGGTAACCACAGGCTCTTCAAGAGCCCTGCCGCTTCCTTTCCACATTTTCTGGGAGGGAAGCGGTGTCAGATGAAGTCGGAACTAATACAGCTAATTAACGCACCTTACATTGAGCAACCTCTTTGAAGCTTTCTCCACACCCTTTCAAAAGGTTTGGACGTTCCGTCATGTGTCTGTAGACGTCTTTGTCACCTGTTATAATCAGGCCTTTATCACACGTCTTTGTAACTCCGAATATTTTACACCCGCCGATACATTGCGAGTTTCCAAAATACGCCATAATTGCGTACTCTAGTTTGCTCATTTGCGTTACAGGTCTGCTTATCGAAATAGCGTCCAATAACATTTGGTCGCATTTGCATGATTTATTGCCATATTTATTATAGCATAAATCATGCAATCTACAGACCGCATCAAGCATGTCAACAGCGGGCGGGTTTTCTCCGTCCCTCGGATGGCCTGGACCGCACCAATTTCCACAAAACGGAAAAGATCTACTCTGTCCCATTAGAGCGGTAGCGGGGATCGCAACAATACTTGTCAAGAATGCGGTATAGTTCTTTGCTAATCCATTAAAATAATCAACACCCATAGCTGGCAACCACCCGCCTTGCTTATCACTCCCAAACCCCCAGTTATTATATAATCCTTTTAGATTGGTTCCTGCGAGGCGCTCCCTCCAGTATGTGCGGCCTTCGGCGGTTAAGCATGCTCTATAGGCACCGGTCGTTGGATTTACCGGTATTCCAATATCACCGATGAGTTTAGATATTCCCTTTGGTGAACTCATTGGACCATTCTGCCCTTTTGCAGAGGCAGTTACAAAACCCGCCTCAAGACGAGCGTCAGGTAACTGATCACTATCAAGTCCGGTTTTTGAGCAACCAGCCGCAAAAACAAATAAAAATAGAACGGTGCAACCGATGACATTTCCTGCCTTCATTTTAATATTGTTGAACATGTTCACTCCGCACTCAGCTATTCAAAGTTGCAATCATAACTTTACTATTGCCTAAGTGTACTATTCACTACTTCCAGTTTTGCATCACACTTTGAATTTATTTCTTGTCGTGAAATATGGTCAACTTCCCTGACAACTTCTGAACAGACTCATCATCATTGAATATTACTATTGCATTGGCTATTTCGGTGGAACCCATTTTGGAGTACTTTTTTCTATAAAAATATCGGTGTTTGGATATCATTGAGAGAAAAACAATAATTACCGCTCCGGTATGCGTTGTTAGTACGACGTTAGTTCGGTCCGCATAGCTAGTTAATACAAAGGTATTATAAAGGTCATCGATGAACCTCTCCTTTGCTCCGAATGACACTTTATATTGACTGTGAAAAGCGTCTAATAATAAATATGTATTTGTTAGAGCTCGCCCATTAATCCAAACGAATCCTACGTAAGCAATATAGCCAACAAATATTTCTGACATCCCCAGCAATCTGTCCCTATAAATAACAATAAATGCGATGAATGGTATATGTATAGCAGCAAACATATTCCACAAAACATCGATCTCATTCCCGATGCTGATGATTGAAGATACTAGCGTTGTTTCATCCACAGCCACCCCCCGAAATCTTAATACGTTTTTTTATTTGAATGTGTTCGCGTACATGCCGGTTCGTGAATTGCGGGCGTCGTGAGCCCCGCAAGCAAGTTTTAGGTACGCAGATAGTACTTGTCAACACAGTTCGACGAACAGCAATCTAAACGCACCGCGTCACCGCACCTGCGACGCACTTCGATTTGCTTTATCCGTTTTCCTGAATACAATCAGTTTGTTACATCCTAATCCATCGCCCCATGTCCGTGTTCTTTTACGCCATCAAGGGAGGCCAGGGCAAGACGACCCATGCGGTCGGCTATGCCCGCTATGCCGATGCTCTGCTGGTTACCAACGACTTCGAGAACGGCACCGCCGAGATTTATCAGGCTGTCCTCCCGCCCGAAACCATCGAGATATTGAAGCCCGGCCAGGCGGTGGCGACCGTGACAAACCGCTATCCGGCTGAACGCATCGTCGTCGATTTTGGCTGATGGGTCGAGGCGCGTGTGGTCGA
>JAJRVC010000523.1 GCA_024277475.1 Deltaproteobacteria bacterium | reverse complement strand
GGGACTCTTTTTTGTCGACTGCCTGGGCGGCATTGGTAAGAAGATTGAGCAAAATCTGCTCCAGAGCATGCGGTGCGGTGTAGATTTGCGGCAGATCCGACGGAATATTCATTTCAAAGGATTTAACCGATCTCTTTAGTTTTTTACCGCAAATGGAGATCACTTTTTCAACAACGGATTTAAAATCCACCTGTTTTTTAAGCTGGTCAGTGTTGCCCTGGGAGAACTCGCGCAAGTTGGTTACAAATGAGCTGATCCGATCGGAACCGTTTTTAATGTTGTCTATCAGTTTGAAAATGTCTTCGCGAAACTCCCGGTAGCCCATGTGGCAAAATTCCAGATCCGGACAATCAGCCGCGAATTGGTCGATAATAGGGACCAATTCCTCAATGTAATCCTTTAAAATTGGTATGTTAAAAGAAATGAAATTGTTGGGATTGTTAATTTCATGGGCAATACTGGACACCATGAAGCCCAACGAGGCCATTTTTTCACTCTGGATAAGTCGCCGTTCAAAAAGCCGGGTTTCCGTAATATCAATGACCCGAATAATGGCATCGCCGGAACTGCCGTTTTTGCCCTCCAAAGGATATACGCTCACCTGCTCAGTTCTTTCAGGATCCCTGAACCCTTTGCGTTCAAAACTAATTTTGCAGTTACTTGTGACGGCATCCCGAATACGGCAGTCTTTACAGAAAGTCGATTTGCCGACAACCCGATAACAGTGTTTGCCAATGACGTCCTGAAGTTTTCCAACTTTGTAATAGGCGGCAGCCGATTTGTTGATCATTTTGAGGTCCATGTGCCTGTCCATCAACATCAATGAATCCGGAATTCCATCGAATACCCCCTGCAGCATGGATTTGTTCTGTTGCAGTTGTTCCTCAACCCGTTTACGTTCCGCGATTTCCTCTTTTAGCTTTTCATTCGACAGGGACAGCTCCGCAGTGCGTTGG
The DNA here is from genome assembly GCA_024277475.1 of Deltaproteobacteria bacterium. The sequence continues at coordinate 4,468 of JAJRVC010000523.1, read as the reverse complement.
AAGACCCTTTTTTCAAGCTCCTGGTGGGCTTTTCGTAATTCCGTTTGCGCCCTGACACGTTCGGCGTTTTCCCTCTCCAGCCCTTGCTTGGCTTCTTTGAGGGCCTGATAGTCCTTCTTTCTGCGACGCACAAAAAACTGAAAAGCAAGACTTATGAAAAAGAACAGGACGACACTGGACCCAATTAAAATCAGATGGAGATAGCGAAAATGCCGTATGTTTTTCGCCTTGATGGTCAGAAGCCTGCCTTCCAGTTGGTCGACCTGATCAAGAAATTCCCCGATTGCTTCTTCATAGCGCAACCGGAGCCCTGCGGCTGAACCGGATGTTTCAGTGGTTGCAACAATTAATTCGGTGATTTTTTTAAGCGCAGCCAGCCTTTGTTTAACGCGTTCGATCAGTTCGTGTGTATCATCGTCCTTAAAGTGGATGTAGAACTTATTGCGGATTTTGCTGTCTTGCAGGATGGCATGCAGGTACCATACGGATTGCTCCAGAGGCTGCCAGATGGTCTTGAGGTCTACAACCAGATTGCCCTGGAGGACTTCCCTGAACCAGAGATCGGAAGCCTCTGCCTCCAATTGTATTTCCATGACGGCATTTATCAGGGGCTCATCCAGCGCGTTTAACCGTTCACCGATATAAAGCCCGTAAGCCACGATGCCGATGACGATGAGACCGACGCCCGCCACCAGCAGATGCATCCGCCATGGTATTGCCGGAAATTTCGGCCTCCGGCCTGGGTGTGTGTTCTTTTTAAAGGTCATGATTGGGCCTTCGGCAAATAAGCTCAAAGTTGAAAGCTCAAGGCTGAAAGCAAAAGATGCTCAAAATCCAAGGCTGAAAGCTGAAAGTTTAAGGATCGAAGCAATTGTAAGCTTAATTCCCTCACCTCGGTTGTTTCCTGTAATCTTTGTCAGGTAGTATAACCCTGAAGATACTGCCGTGGCCAGGTTCGCTCTCCACATCAATATACCCTCCGATACTCTGGATCAGGTTATGACAGACATACAGTCCCAGACCGGTCCCGTCCGCCGGAGATTTGGTGGTAAAAAACGGATTGAATATGTGCTGTTTCGTTTTTTCATCGATTCCGCATCCATTATCGCTGATTTCGATGATGGTATGATCCTGCCAGTTGTCTCCGGAAGCAGCGCTCAATTTTACCCAGGATTTCTTTTTGTCCGCCGCCTGAGATGCATTCACCAGAAGATTGAGCAGCACCTGCTCCAGAACACCCGGATCCGTAAAAATAGACGGAAAGTCATTCGGAATCTGTAAATTGAAAGATTTAATCCTCTTTTTAATGTTACTGCCGCAGATAGACAGGACTTTTTCGATCACGGTTTTGAGCTCAACCCATTGTTTAGGTCTTCTGCCGTTGAATTGGGCAAATTCACGCAGATTGGACACAAACGAGCTGATCCGCTCGGAGCCGTGTTTGATATTTTTCAGCAGTTTATCGATGTCTGCACGAAATTCCGGGTAGGACATATTGAACAATTCCAAATCCGGATGCTTCGCGGCATATTCATCCGCAAAGGGTATCAGCGCTTCGATATATTCTTCTAAAATCGGTATGTTAAACGTGACAAAACTGTTGGGATTGTTGATTTCGTGAGCAATGCTGGTCACCAGGATGCCCAGGGATGCCATTTTTTCACTCTGGATAAGCTGTTTTTCGATCCGCCGTTCCTCGGTAATATCGGTAACGTGAATAATGGCATCGCCGAAAGATCCCTTTTTCCCCTTCACCGGATAGATGAAAACCCGTTCCAGCCGATCCGGTTCCCTAAATCCTTTGCGCTCAAAAGAGATAATTTGATTGTTCAGTACCGCTGCCGGCATTTCACAATTATTGAAAAGGTCGGATTCTTGCCTGGCTTCCCAAAAGACCATCCCGACGGCATCCTGATTATCCACAATCTTGTAGTAATCGGCGGCAGCCTGATTGATTATTTTAACCACCAGATTACGATCGACGAGGACCAGCGGGTCTGCAATTCCGTTAAATACCGCTTGGAGCATGGTCCTGCTTTGCTGCAATCTCTGCTCGGCCAGCTTACGATCTTCGATTTCCCCTTTCAGAGTTTTGTTGGCCAGTGCAATTTCAGCCGTACGCTCTTCAACCCGTTTTTCCAGATAAATTTTTGCTTTTTGCAGTTCCTTCTCGATGTTTTTACGTTCCGTGATGTCCGCCACACTGGCCAGCGCCCCCATGTAGTTTCCTTGCGCATCGGTAACCGGAGTAGTTTCCATGCTGGTGTAAATCCGCTTACCATCCTTGCGGAGCAACTCAAAATCGTGCTGTTCTTTGATGCCTTGCTTACGACGTTCCAAATTCTGTTGACAAAGTTCAATGCCGCGCTCATCCATGAAGGAAAACAAGCGTTGGCCCATCATTTCATCGACTGTATAGCCCAACATATCCGCCATACGGGGGTTGACATAGGTGGTGACTTCGTTTTGATCAATAAACCAGATACCTTCATGCAGATTTTCCGCAACCGTACGGTAGGTTCGTTCACTATTCCGCAGAGCTGCCTGGGTGCGTCGCTGCAGAACCATTATTCCGATCTGCTCGGCGACGTTGGCGATCAATTGGTGCCGCTGATTCAAAAAAATTGCATCCTGGGGAGATGTTTTACCGGCCAGGCAACAGACCGTGATGATTCCGATTTGTTCGCCATTGACGGTGATAAAATCGACATGTTTCAGGCTGGTTTTCTTGAAATTCTTAGTTTTAAACTCACGGCCGTCCAGTAAAACTTGTATTGCTAAATTCCCGGGGTCCAGCCAGGCGAAGGGGATCAGGTCTACCGCCATTTGCAGCAATTCCTCCCATGAACGGTCGGGCTCCTCCATGAACTTGGCAATCCGGTACAGGCACTGTATTTCTCTGATGCGATCGTCAAGATCGACGGTTCGTTCCTGCAACAAATCTTCGGCTATTTTGTGCTCGATGATTTCCTGCTTAAGTTTGTCATTGGCCTCGGAAAGTTCCGCGGTGCGCTCATTCACCAGGTCCTCAAGGCAGTTCCTTTCCCTTTGTAATTTCTCCTCCAGTTGCCTGCGTTTTTCAATATGTTGAACCATCGGACGAAAAAATAAGAAATAAAGAATCGGAGAAAGAAGAATGACGAGCAGGACGGCATCAATAAGTTCATGATGCCAGATTGAGTAAGACGGTGTGAAAGAAAGAACAACCCCTACAAAGGCCTCGATTATAAACACACATACGGCGATCAGGATCACAAGACGGAATTCGGATCGGTATTTGGCTGCTTTTTTAAGCATAAAAATTCAAAATCCAAAACAATTGGCCTTTGATCTTATTTGAGTTTTGGATATTGCAATTTGGAATTTATTTGGCCCAATTTTAAGATCAGGTGATGCTTGTATTTTCTTATTTCCGGTTTGTCCGGGTTTGGGCCTTTAGTAAGTTTTTGCCGGTTTACCCGGATTATAACCCTTAGGTATGACAAAAATCAGCCTGATTTTCAAGCACTATTTGGAAAGTTGACCCTGAGGGATTCGTACGTATTAGACTGTTTCGATATCCTGCGGTTCGCTGTTCCGGCCGGCTGCCAAGACGGCTGGTTTAATCATCAAGAAAACCGTGCCCTAAGTTTCACTTTGTGTCTTGGTGCCTATTTTTTCCTGTTTATCCGGGAACTTAGGGGCTTCGTTCCAATTGAAGTGCTGGAATGGTGGCCTCCGGCTCGCAGAGTAACGCTTACGCTTCGGAGAGATTAATGGCCCCCCCACCGGCGGGATTGACGATAAAATAAAAATGATTAACATCATTTTGATCCGCCTGCGGTGGACCATCGTTCCACCATTCCATTCCCAGAGCAAATTTGAAATCAAAAAAAACTACTATGTATACAGTAGGTTATAGAAGTTTCAAGGCGCTAATTTAAAGATGTTATGAAGCTGAAATGTGAAGTGTCAATGGTTTCGATAGGTGGTTTTCCGGATCGCAGAAAAAAAATTCTAAGTTGAGGGATAAAAAACATGCCGCTGAACGTTATCTGGGTAAACACAAATAAAAAAAGGAGGCGAGCATGATTCCAACAACAATTTTTCAAAACTGGTTGAGTAAATTTAGCAGCCGCTTCGGCACACTTGTTTTAATCGCACTGATGGTGCTTACCCTGGTGGCGTTGCCCTATCGCTTTAATACCAATACCAAATCAGGGTGGTATAAGGCATCCATTGTCTTCGCAGATGACGGTGACAGTGGTGGCGATGACGGTGACAGTGGTGGCGATGACGGTGACAGTGGTGGCGATGACGGTGACAGCGGTGGCGATGACGGTGACAGCGGTGGCGATGACGGCGACAGCGGCGGCGATGACGGTGACAGCGGCGGCGATGACGGTGACAGCGGCGGCGATGACGGTGACAGCGGCGGCGATGACGGTGACAGCGGCGGCGATGACGGTGACAGCGGCGGCGATGACGG
>JAJRVC010000522.1 GCA_024277475.1 Deltaproteobacteria bacterium | reverse complement strand
CGCAGACAAATATCCAGTCCCTTAAAAACCCTGCCAACAGCGGGATCATAAAGATGTAAGCGGCGATTGTGGTCACAGGGGGTGATAAAACAGGTAACAGCACGATACCCACCAAACCCATTTGACATCCGGCGATTATGCGGGCAGCGGGATACGGTTTTAGATCGAAAACAGGCATTGAATATTTTTTTCGCAGCCGGATAGCGATGACAAACAAATAGTAGGCGACGCTGACAGTTAAATATGCAATTGGCAGTTGACCGTACCAGACTGCCAAAAGCGGTGCAATCAGCAACCCCAAGGCATCGATATTGATATCCAGAAAGGCTCCCAGGCGCGTTTCGTGTCTACAGGCCCTGGCTACCAGACCGTCCAAGAAATCCAAAATGGATGCCGCGATGTAAATTGTTCCGGGTGCCCATGACAGCCCGCCCGGAGCGATACGTGATTGCGGCCAGGGATCGAATAGATAACCCGCCAGCATGGCTATCAACATTGCACGGGTTATGGTAAGCCATGTGCCATAACCCAGATTGGAATATAAAACTTTTAGCTGCGGGTGATAATTCAACGGCAGACCAATCCTCAGCAGGCCAAGGACAACTGCGGCGACGAGAGCCGCCTGCAAAAACCACTTTAGTGAGTTTTGCAGCGGCCAGCCATGGGTTGCCGCTGCAAACCCACAAAAGAGGATCAAGAGGCAGAATAGTACCGCGGCCCACCATTTACGGTGCAGCCGGCGCTGAATTATGTCCGATTTCAACCCAATCATCCAGTTCGGTTGTTTGCCGCGAACTGTTTTAAACACCCAGATGCAAAAGGCCGTCGGTTTCCGGACGGCGAAATCCAATCGACTCTACATTACCACAGCGTACGGGTACCGTATTCCGCAAACATTCTGTCTTTGGTAAGAACAGACACGTTTTCTTTGAGGGCTTCAGCGATAATGATACGGTCAAACGGATCGCGGTGGACAAGGGGGAGGGTGGCTGCCGATATGGCGGTATCAAAGCCAATGGGCAGTGGAATTACACTGAGTTTTTGCAAGGCTTCGGGGATGAACCGTTGGGGCTGATCGGGCAATTCCACACGTTTGAGATGCCAAAGCAAGGCGATTTCCCAACCACTTGCAGCACTCAACAACAATCGGTTGTCTGACGCCTGGACAATCCCGGTGATTTTTACAGAGAGCTTTGCCGGTTCTGCCGCCATCCAGAGAAAAGTATGTGTGTCAAGTAGGTAACGCACCTTTATCTTTTACCAGCCAAAACCCATTTAAAATTTCTTGCGGCAGGGGCTCCAAAAGGTCGCCTCTGATCCGGACCTTGCTCGCATAGGCACCCAGCGGCCTTTTCCTACCCTGTTCCGCAACGGGAACCAGTTTTACAAGTGGATGGCCAGCCTTGGTGATGATCACCTCTTCGCCCGCCAGCACGGCGGGGATGAGTTTGGAAAGCTTGGTTTTGGCTTCATGTATTCCGACTTTCATGATTTTACACCCTTATATAGTTTAGCTATAAACTAAGCTAAAAAATGACTTTTGTCAAGAAACCGTGTCATTTTGGTGTAGTTTCATACGATTTTATCTTCCTTGCAGACCCCGCAAATGCGGCAGGTATCCACTTGACAGGACGGCGTTGTCAGACCCTGGATGGCGCGTTGATATTCCCGCTGGAGAAAAGACTTTTTGATGCCATGATCTATAAAATCCCAGGGAAACCGCTCATCCGGATTACGTTCCCTGTAAACATAGAAATCCGGGTTTACCGGCACGGTTTTGAGGGTTTGTGCCCAGTTGCCCCGGTTGGCATGAGCCAATGACAGGATATCGGCAACCTTTCGATCTCCCCGTGAGAACAACGCCTGGATATGGGCCCAACGGGGGACATCCGAATTTATTCGCAGATTGGCCACCTTTTTCAATTCATTTTTAATTTTTTTAATTTTTATCTTCAACACACTGACTTCATCCATAGCGCTCCACTGAAAGGGCGTAAACGGTTTGGGGACAAAAGAATTGAGACTGACGGTGATGTGTCCAATTTTTTTTCGGGCACGGCTGGACTTTAGAAACTGGTGTTTGATTTTTTTGACCAGTTGGATGATGGCATCCACATCCGACATGGTTTCAGTGGGCAGACCCATCATAAAATATAGTTTTAAATTGGGGATGCCGTTTTCCACCAGCGTCGAGGCGGCCGTCAAAATATCATTTTCAGTAAGTCCCTTGTTGATAACCCGGCGCAGGCGCTCTGTTCCGACTTCCGGAGCAATGGTAGCTGTTTTGACCCTGCTTTGCTTTAAGGCTGCAAGCAGTCCCGGTGTAAGCCGATCGGCACGCAGGGAACTGAACGAAATCCGGATGCCTTTATCATGGAATTGACCACACAATTTTTCAATTTTCGGCAGATCGGATACGGCTGCACCCACCAACCCGATACGGTCGGTCAGGAGGGCACCCTGGTTTATGGCCCGGGTAAGCTGGGAAATGGGGCGAAATCTTGGAGGCCGGTAAATGAACCCGGCGCTGCAGAAGCGACATCCGTGAGGACAGCCCCGGCCGACTTCAATCAGAAACGACCGCTCAAAGGTGGTGTGCGGGGTGACCACCACGCTGCAGGTTGAAGTTCGGCTTATATCTTTTAAATAGACGCGTTTAATTTCCGGTGGTACGTCCTCCACAGGTTCAAAGGCTGCGAGGGTGCCGTCATCGTAATATCGGGGCCGGTAAAAAGCAGGGATATAAGTACCCGGGACTTTAAGAGCCAGGTTTTTTAATACTGTTTTTTTGGGCGTTCGCGGTTCAAATATCTGGAAAAATCGGGGCAATATTTCTTCGGCTTCACCGATGAGGAAACAGTCGATAAACGGTGCAAGGGGTTCCGGGTTCAGAAGACAGGCCACACCACCGGCAATTACAAGCGGATAACGGTCGGCTCTATCGCCGGATTTCAGGGGGATTCCGGCCCTATCCAGAATGTCGAGCAGATAGGGGTAGTCGTTTTCAAAAGAGATGGAAAAGGCGATGATGTCGGCATCGGTAATGGGCCTGTCCGACTCCACGGTGGCCGGTCGTGGAGTTTCAGACGCACTATTTTCCGGTAGAAAAGCTCTTTCACATACAACATGATCAAAGCTGTTGACAAGCCGGTAGACAGTCTGAAACCCGAGATTGGACATGCCGACGTGATAGCGGTTGGGATATACCAGGACAACGCTGATTTTTCCGCGCCACGGTTTTCGAATGGTTCCGATCTCGGATTCAATTAATTGCCGAGCCGCTTTTCGGGTTTTTCGTACCATGTTGTCGATTGTCACCCACAGGTTGGCCGTTGCGTGTAAAACCACCACACCGTACGGGTGCGGCAGATGGCGTAACGTCATTTATTTATAACGTGAAATACCGTCTAAAATATATACCTGCTTTCAGTTTTTTGCAACGGACCCCGGACAACAGACAACAGGCTTCATTAATCCGCCTTTCTCCTTAAAAAAGTGGGAACATCCAGATCGTTGTCATTGATCATCGATCCACCGGTGCCCCTGTAAAAAGCCCCGGATGATTCGCCCACAGCCCTTTTCTGACGGATGAAGGTGGGCTCATCGTAATCGACAATTTTTCCGAGATCCTCCGGTGTAATGTCTCTGATTTTTCCTCGAAGCTGTTGCGCCGGCTGCGCCATCATCTCCTTTTCCTTGCCGATTCCGGTAGCGATTACCGTAACTCTCATTTCATCGGCCAGGCTTTCATCCACGGAGGTGCCCCAGAATATTTCCGCTTCATCACCGACTTCATTGTGAATGTACTCCGAGGCTTCGGCAACCTCTTCGAATTCCATGTCGCTGGTGGCGGTGATGTTCATCAAAACGCCTCTGGCCCCTTTGATGGGTATATCTTCAAGCAGTGGATGAGAGATTGCCTTTCCGGCGGCTTCTACTGCACGATGTTCACCGGATGAAATACCAATACCCATCAAGGCCAATCCGGCCTTGGACATGGTTGTCCTGACATCGGCAAAATCCAGATTAACCACACCCGGCATCATGATCAGATCGGTGATTCCTTTCACCGAGTGAAGCAGAATTTCGTCGGCTCTGATGAACATCTCCACCAGGGTTGCTTTCTTGGATGCCAGCCCCCTGAGCCGGTCATTGGGTATCGTGATGGCCGTATCGACCACCTTCTTCAAGGTATCGATTCCCTCTTCCGCCATCCTGGATCGTTTTTTGCCCTCAAAGGAAAAAGGCTTGGTCACCACCGCCACCGTCAAGGCTCCCAGGTCCTTGCAAATTTCGGCAATGACCGGAGCCGCTCCGGTACCGGTACCACCGCCGAATCCGGCTGTGATAAATACCATGTGGCTGTCCGCCAGAGCACGTCTGATATCTTCTTCATTTTCAAGGGCGGCATCCCGGCCGACCTGGGGATTTGCGCCGGCCCCAAGTCCTTCGGTCAGACCTCCGCCCAACTGGATCCGAATCGGCGCCTTGGATATTTCAAGGGCCTGGGCGTCTGTATTGGCCGCAATGAACTTGACGCCCTGGAGATTGGATGCGATCATGTTGTTTATAGCGTTGCCGCCTGCACCCCCGACACCGATGACTTTGATTTTTGCAGAATTTTCATTTTCAACATAGGTAAACATTTTTTGCCCTCCTCCCGGTTTATAGTCTTCCAGTTATTTTTTTTGGACTGCGTTATCAGGTGCTTTCCTCGACAACGTACTATTTGTACGCCTACTCGGGGCAGCTCCCTCTATCTTTGCCAGAAACATTACCTGAAAGCTTATAGTTATTGAGTCATTGTTATTTGTTCTAAAATAGAGATGAAATTTTTTAATTTCAGGTTTTTGTTATCAAACGACATCGTGAAACCACTTCTTCATGCGGGTCATGATGCGGTTGAAGATGTTTTTATCCCGAATCCTGAACTTTTTAGAATCCCTGTGGCGTGCTCCGTATAAAACCAACCCCACGCCGGTTGCATACATAGGGTTGTTGACCACATCCACCAGCCCTTTTATTCCCTGGGGTTTGCCAAGGCGGGTGGGCAAGTGGAAAATCGATTCGGCCACTTCCGTTACGCCCGACAGCAGCGCCGTTCCACCGGTTAAGACAAATCCCGAAGGAATTGTGTTTTCCATACCAGCCCGAAAAATTTCCCGGTGGGTTAATTCAAAAATTTCTTCCATACGGGGTTCCAGAATCTCACCAAGAATCTGTCGCGGAAGTTTGCGGGGCTCTCGACCCCCCAATCCGGGTACCTCGATCGTTTCATCACTGCTGATGTCCTGGGCAAGGCAGGTGCCGTATTTCTTTTTTATCTTTTCGGCCTCGGCCTGGGGTGCCCGTAATCCTACGGCAATATCGTTTGTCAGGTTGTTGCCGCCGAGAGCCAGCACAAAGGTGTGTTTGATATTTTTTCCGGAAAATATTGCCAGATCGGTGGTTCCTCCGCCAAGGTCAAGCAGGGCGGTGCCCAGCTGTTTTTCTTCGTCTGCCAACACAGCCTCGCCGGACGCCAGGGATTCCAGGACGATATCGCTGACATCGAGTCCGGATCGATTGGCGCATTTTACAAGGTTGTGGGCCGATGCGACCGCCCCGGTGACGATGTGAATTTTAGCTTCCAACCGAACGCCGGCCATACCCACCGGGTTCTGGATACCCGCTTCATCATCGACAATAAACTCCTGGGGCAGGACATGGATGACTTCGCGATCCATTGGAATCGCTACTGCCCGGGCGGCATCGATTACCCGCGCGACATCGTTTTCAGAGATCTCAGATCCTTTGATGGCAACAATTCCACGACTGTTAAACCCGGTGATGTGACCGCCGGCAATGCCGGCATACACAGAGGATATTTCACAACCTGCCATGAGTTCTGCTTCTTCCACCGCCTTTTTAATCGATTCCACGGTGGATTCGATATTGATGACGACACCTTTGCGAAGTCCGATGGAAGGGTGGGTCCCGATACCGATGATACTGATATCGGATCCGGATAGTTCGCCTACCACCGCACAGATTTTGGTCGTTCCGATATCAAGGCCCACAATAAGGTCCTCTTGTCGTTGCATTTACGTTCTCCTTAGGCGCTTAATCCGCCTTGGGCGGATTGTGCATTTGTGGCAAATAGATTTTATTGGGTTATTTACCCTATCTTCAAATGATTGAATATTTTTGATTTTCACCATCCCAGCTTACTCCCGCCTCAGGGGGTTTAGCACGACACGATTTAAATTATTTAAATCGATGCGATCAAAATCAGATACGCTTTGCTGACGCTTAAGATACGAAAATAGATTGGCGAGCATATGGTATTTACCGTCATAATCGTCATAACCAAGATTTATAGTCTTGATCCGGTCAAAAGCGACTAGGGTGAGACCGATTTGTCGATCGACCCGAATCTGCCTGATAGAACGATTCGGCAGAATGCTTCCCTGCTGCCGGCCCAGTCGTAGGACCTTCATTACCGCTTTGAAGGGTGCCGAACGTTCTCCGGCAATTTTGTCTTCTAAGGGATCGGTCTGGCCGTATACGGGGGGCAGATCCAATACGTTGAGGCCGCTGACTACCGGGAGATCGGCCGGATCCGATGCATCCCAGGCCTTAAATATTTTACCCGAACGGTTGATTAGAAATTTTTTCCCGACATCGACCACTGCGAGCGCCGTATGTTCCTTAATCCGGATGGTCAGTCCGGATGGTATCTCTCTGCTGACCCCGGCTTCTGCGATCCAGGGGTGGGCCAGTAGCCGCTTTCGGACCAGGGACAGATTAATCGCCAGAATATTCACCCCCTTGCCGACTCCGGCCTGTTGGGCAATTTCTTTTTCCGACAGCCGCTGGGCACCTTCAATGGTCAGCCGGCTGATCTTGAAATAGTCACACTGGGTTAAAATGTCATGAACCAGGATGAAAAAGGTGGAAACGGCTGCTACCGCAGCTACTGCCGCGATCAATTTGAAACCCAGCAGGATGCGGCCTATGAATTTAAACTCCCGTTTGGTTTTTTTACCTTTGCGGTGATTTTCTCGTGGCTTTCTACGTCCGAACATTTTTTACCTGCAAAGCGTTTAGCGATTTAGTTGATAAAGTTTAATGGAATGATTGGGTTCATGAACCGCCCGTCTACTTAATCAACTCGATTTATACTTCCTATTCCGGAGAAGGCTATTTGCCTGGTCCGTCACCTGTCTGTCGAATTTCAGCTTCAATGAAGCGTTTTCAATATGTCCATGCCCACCTGCCAGACATCTCCGGCACCCAGTGTCAGCAAGACGTCCCCCGGTTTTAAATTTTTCTTTAAGTAAGCGATGGCGTCTTCCTTTCTTTCTGAACAAAAGACTTCTTTATGCCCGTGGGCTCTGATGCCTTCGCACAAATTGCGGCCGGTTACACCTTCTATTTTCTGTTCTCCGGCGGCATAGATCGGCAATACCAGCAGAACATCGGATTGATAAAATGAGCGACTAAAATCATCAAACAATGCTTGGGTTCGGGTGTAGCGATGAGGTTGAAACACAATAACTTTGCGGTTATTCGGCCAGCACTCTTCGATGGCCTGGAGAGTGGTTTTAATTTCAGTCGGATGATGCCCGTAATCATCCACCACGGTAATGCCGTTTACCTCTCCTTTGATTTCCAGCCTGCGCTG
>JAJRVC010000521.1 GCA_024277475.1 Deltaproteobacteria bacterium | reverse complement strand
TAAGCCTCGGCCTCTAGGGCTTCACGCTCCACCTTAAGCTCGTTAACGTGGCTGGTCAACGGAATCATAATTTCCGGATGTACGTCTACCCCTTCTTTGGCGGTGATACAGGCGGCTTCGAAAATCGCACGCACCTGCATGGTAGTCAGTTCCGGAATATGAATGCCCAGGCGCACGCCCCGCAGGCCCAGCATCGGGTTGTTCTCGTGCAATTCTTCGGCCCGCGTAAGCAGGTCCTGCTTCAAAGGGATCTGTTGCAAAAGTTCATCGGTCTGGGCTCGGTCGGTTGCCTGCAACAGCCGAACCTTGAGGACATCCAGCTCACGTATGAGCTGCAACGGATCCGGTAAAAACTCGTGTAGCGGGGGGTCGATCAGACGGATGATGACCGGCAGGCCATCCATGACCCGAAACAGTTCGGCAAAATCAGCCCGTTGAAAGGGCAACAGTTCATCCAGGGCCTCGCCGCGGACCTTCGGATCTTTGCTCATAATCATTTTCTGGATATAAGGCAGCCGCTCGGTTTCAAAGAACATATGCTCCGTGCGGCAGAGACCGATCCCCTCGGCACCGTATTCTCTTCCCCGGCGGGCATCACGTGGATAGTCGGCATTGATGCGAACCCCCAACCGGCGAAACCCGTCGGCCCAGGACAACAGCTTAATCAGCCCGGGATCTTTGAGATCCGGCACCACTGTAGCCAATTTTCCCAGGTAAATCTTGCCGGAAGTTCCATCGATTGAGATCCAATCCCCCTCTTTTACGTTGTAATTTTCTACTTTCATCCGGCGCCGGTCCAGATCGATTTCAAGGGTAGAAACGCCTACCACCGCCGGTTTGCCGAACTGGCGGGCTACCAGGGCGGCATGGCTGGTTCGTCCTCCCCGGTTGGTGACAATTCCCTTAGCTGCCAGCATGCCGTGGACGTCTTCCGGTTTGGTTTCCGGCCGAACCATGATAACCGGCTTGTTCTGCTTTGTAGCCCAAGCCTCGGCCAGGTCGGCATCAAAGGCCACCATCCCAACCGCTGCGCCCGGTGAAACGTTAAGGCCGGTGGCCAGCAGAGTCCCGGCGGGACCTTCTTTTTGCGCAACCGAGTGGTTGAACCGTGGGTGTAGAAAAAAATCCACCTGCTCGGGGGTTACCCTCATCACGGCCTGCTCACGGGTAATCAGGCCTTCTTCAGCCATATCCACGGCAATCCGCACGGCCGCCTGGGCCGTGCGTTTTCCATCGCGGGTCTGAAGCATCCACAGTTTACCGTTTTCAATCGTAAACTCCATATCCTGCATTTCGCCATAATGTATTTCCAGGTTTTTGGCGATCTCTTCGAACTCGGCGTAGATAGAGGGCATCTCTTTTTTTAATTCTGAAATATCCCTGGTAATCCGAATGCCGGCGACAACGTCTTCTCCCTGGGCATTGGTGAGGTAATCGCCTTCAATCCGATTTTCCCCGGTGGTACTGTTGCGCGTCATGGCCACTCCTGTTGCACTGGTATCGCCCATGTTACCGAAAACCATGGCAACAATATTGACGGCTGTACCCAGATCGTGTGCAATACCGGCGGCATTGCGGTAGTCAACGGCTCTTTTGCCGTTCCAGCTTTTGAAAACAGCCTCGGTAGCCAGCTTCAACTGTTCTTGGGGGTCTGCCGGAAAATCGCGGCCGGCCAGGCGGTTGAAAATTTTCTTAAATTCGACCATCACCGCTTTCCAGTCTTCAACGGTCAACTGCGCATCGGATTCGACTCCGGCCCTTTTGCGGGCAGCCGTAATGACCGGTTCAAATGCCTCATCCGGCATTCCCATGACGACACTGCCGAACATTTGGACCAGTCGCCGGTAAGAATCGTAGACAAAGCGCTCATCACCGGTCAATCCGGCCAAACCCCGGGCGGTTTCGTCGTTTAAGCCGATATTCAGCACGGTGTCCATCATGCCCGGCATGGAAAATTTAGCACCCGATCGGCATGAAACCAGCAGCGGGTTTTGCGGGTCCCCAAACTTTTTGCCGGTTTTCTTTTCCATTTCTTTTAAGGCATCCAATTCCTGCCGCCACATATCCTCCGAAAGGGTTTCGCTCTGGGCAAGGCAGGCATTGCAGGCTTCGGTGGTCACGGTAAATCCCGGTGGCACGGGAACACCGATGCGCATCATTTCCGCCAGGTTGGCCCCTTTTCCGCCGAGCAGGGCCCGTACCGCCTCCCAGTCACCGCCGACATAGTTCTCGGCCTGATCAACTTCATCAAAAAGATATACCCATTTTCTTGCCATTTTTCGCACCTCCAAATAAAAAAGATAAAAAAATTAATATTACAGCGAAATTTTTAGATTTCGGGGGTGTGGGAGTGGCTTTTCAGCCGCGATTGCTGTTGCTGCTAAAAATCTTATCGGGGCTGAAAAACCACTCCCACAAAGCCGGAACATCAAATAGCAATTTAAATGTTTCGCTTCGGTATTCGCGGCTGTTTCTCATTTTTTCGTCTGTATCTTACCGGCTGTTGTCATGCTGTTCTGCTACTCAGGTTACAGACTTTTATATTTATTTTGACGATATTGGATTTCAAAATTGAATGGGTGTGGAGAGTGGGCTTGTATATATTTCCGTAAGGAGTATATGCTGACAATTTAAGAGGATAAAAACGGGTGGCAAATAAAAAAAAGCTTCGCTTTATATTGGTTTTAGTGATCCTGGGCGCCATCGGGGGCGGCTTCTGGTTCTTGGAGGCCAACCGGCAGACTGGCCCCGCCGATACGATAGTACTTTACGGCAATGTTGATATCCGCCAGGTGGAGCTGGCCTTTAACGACAGCGAACGCATAGCCGATCTGCTGGTGGAAGAAGGCGACCCCATAAAAAAAGGGCGGCTGCTGGCAAAACTTGAAACCGAGCGTTTCGAACTTGCCGTCGCCCGTGATGAAGCGCAGGTAAATACCCAGCAGCAGGTGCTCGCCCGGCTCGAGGCGGGCACACGTGCCGAGGAAATTCGTAAGGCCAGGGCGGATGTGGCCGCCGCCGAAGCGGCGCTGGATGATGCCGGAAGAACCTACCGGCGAGTTAAGCGCCTGGTCCCCCAGCAGGCGGCCTCTGTACAGCAGCTCGACGATGCCCGGGCAGCTGAAAACTCGGCCATCGCCCGGCTCAATGCGGTGAAAGCGCTGCTGGATCTGGCCCTTGCCGGGCCGCGTAAAGAAGATATTGCTGCCGCCAAGGCGCTGTTGAAACGTTACGAGGCCCAACTCGGGCTGGCGCGGCGTGACCTCAAAAATGCTTTTTTGTATGCACCCGGCAGTGGGATTATTCAGGATCGAATCCTTGAAATCGGCGACATGGCTTCACCCCAAAAACCGGTTTTTACGATCGCCTTGACCGATCCGCTCTGGGTGCGGGTTTATGTGCCGGAGCCGGATCTGGGAAAAATTTGTGAAGGAATGAAAGCCCAAGTGGCAACCGACAGTTTTCCGGGCAAACGCTACGATGGTTGGATCGGTTTTATCTCGCCCACGGCCGAGTTCACCCCCAAGCCCGTGGAAACCCCGCAAATCCGAACCCGGCTGGTTTACCAGGTGCGAATTTTCGTCAAAAATCCACAAAACGAATTGCGTCTCGGCATGCCGGCTACCGTCAGGATTCGACTCGATCAAAACCTTCCGGAAAATAGTCAACTACGCAACTCCGGGTCCGGTGGCGGGTCCGGCTCATGACGGCACCTGCACCCGCGACAGGAAGTCCGGACGATGCAAACCATGCCGGGGAAAACGATGCCGTTCTCATTTTTCGCTCGGTCAGCAAAAGTTTTGAGTCCGCAGGGCGCCGTATCGAGGCCCTGCATGACATCAGCCTGTGCCTGCGGCGGGGATGGGTCACGGGTTTGATCGGCCCTGACGGGGCCGGTAAGACAACCCTGATGCGGCTGGCAGCCGGGTTGCTGCTGCCGGATTCCGGGCAGGGAACCATACTGGGGATGGATATTGCCCGGGATGCCCTGGCCGTACAGGCGGCAGTCGGATACATGCCCCAGCGATTCGGATTGTACGAAGACCTGACCGTCCGGGAAAACCTTGATCTTTATGCGGATCTGCAAGGCGTGGCTAAAAAGCTGCGCCCCGAACGCTATCGGGAATTAATGCGCATGACCGGCCTGGAACCCTTT